>NZ_JAGYFX010000107.1:0-19589 GCF_019946615.1 Pseudomonas sp. BF-R-01 | reverse complement strand
CAGAACCAGCAGAAGGGTTTTTCATGCAATAGCATGGATCTTTCCTTTTCTTATTTTTTGAAAAGGATGACCTTGATCCCCGCTGTGAGCAATTGCTGTTTTTTGTATATGTCATATGGTGTTTATTGCCAACCAAAAAACGCTTGTCAGTGTTTTTGCTCTTGTCTCACAATTGGCTAACTCAAGCTTTTGAACAAGGCTCCTCGAAAAATAGTCTACGACTATTTCCCGACCTTGCAAGGGTTTCACCCTTGACCCAATGGGGTTCCCCCATGCCCCTTGAAGAGCAAAAGCAGATCAATAACAAGAACCCCTGGAGGGGTCATGATGGATACTGAAAAACAGCCTGAGCCGCTCGATAGACTGGTGCAAATCAATGCCCAGGTGCTGCTGTCGCAGCGCGAATTGCTCAATCAAAAAGCTCGATCGGCGGAAATGAACGTTAGCCAGTTTGTCAGCCGGTTGATCACTGAGGCGGTGGTGGAAGTCACCCCCGGCATTTCGAAACAGCTGCAGGAACTGAACGCCTGGTTGGGCCGGATCAACAGCAACCTGAATATGTTGGCCAAGCATGCGAATACCCATCGTGAAAAGGCTGATGCGACGTTGATCATCTACCAGCTTGGGCAAATCGGCGATGACGTGCGCCGCTTTGCCGAGCTGACCGACGCGATCCGCGTGTTGAGCCGCAAACGCAAACCGCGTTCGGCGAAACGAGCGGCCAAAGCGCAGCAGGTGCCGGCATGATCCACGGCCTTTCCAAGTACAGCAGCAGTGGGGCCGGCAGCGGCCTGGATTACTTCCTGGACGCGAACTATTTCGACGAAGCGGCGCAGGAGTGGAAGTCGCGTGAGCCCGCTCCGACGCTACTGGAGGGTGATCCGGAAGTGATTCGTGCGCTGTGCGAAAGTCTGGATTTTAAGCACAAGTACACGTCTGGCGTGCTGAGCTTTTCGCCGGAGGAAACGGCGCTGATTGATGCGATACCAGGTCGAAAGGAAGCCCTGCTCAAGGACTTCAAGGACTTCGCGTTTGCGGGCATCGAGCGCGAGGACAGTCGGCTAATTTGTGTGGCAGAGCATCGGCACCTGGGCCGGCTGGAAATGCATTACATGATGCCGCGTGTGCACGCCGAATCGGGGAAATACTTCAACCCGTTTCCGCCCAATTACGATGGCAAGCGCGGCCCTGGCAGCAACCAGGTGTTTACCCGGCAAAATGATGCCTTTATTGATCACATGTGTGAGAAGTACGGCCTGCAGAATCCCCGCAATCCTCAATATAAAAGGCCGGTAAAGCTCAAACCGTTTGACCCGCAGAAAAATATCAAGCAGCAAGTCATTAAAGCTATCGACACCTTAATTGATAACCGAGCTATCGGTGGTCGAGATGACATGATTAAGTTTTTGGAAAACAGTGGTGCAACTATAACAAGAAAAGGCAGCGACTATTTTTCCTTCAAGTTTGAAGGAATGGATAAGGCTGTGCGCTTAAAAGGGGAAATTTATGGTGAACGATCTTTCTCAAAAATTGCAGAAAGGCATGCAGAAGCAGTTGCAAGATTCGAAGCTGGCCGCGCTGGGTCTGAGTCCCGATACAGTGAAGCACTTGCTGAGCGAACAGCGGAAACTCAAGGACGACATAAACTCGCTGGCGACTCAGTTGAGCGCGCAAAGCGACTTGAATCAGTCTCTGCAACTGAACTTGGAAGCCTGTCAGAAGAATTTAAAGCAGTTAAAAACGATCTTGATACTTTCAGCCCTAAGTGTCGGACTGCTGCTCGCGATTTTGTGGCCGGTAACCCGCTGATTCGCGGTTACGACCAGGCGCAAATCGATACCTTGGCCAATGCTTGTCATCCAGAGTTAGAGATCGCTGACATCAAGACGGGTGACCCGATCGCGGATGACTTGAGACGCAAGCTGTACAACTCAATCAAAAAAGGTGTCGACGAGGCGATGGCGCAGTCACGCAAATTCTTCCGGCAACAGCATGAAGCGGCGGACGACTTCCGCAAGGCCTTTGCCCGAGGTTTTTCGACGCTGTTCAAGTTCAACCTGGGCCTGTATTCAGGGCGCAATTTTCTGCACCAGGACGGCTATGGCAGCGACTTTGTGTCGAATCGTCGGCTGATCGGCGACTACATCAAGCAGTTGCGTGACGACATGCGTTATCTGCAGTTGCTGGAGCAGCAACAGACACGGGTCGAGCAACGGATCCTGACGCCGTTGGAGGCGGTCGAGAAGGCGCGGGCCGGTACTGAGCTGCGTTCGGATCTGTCGTCGCTCTCAGAGGCTTCCCGGCAGGCTGGGCCCAGCATCGATGAGCTGGAAGGCCGGCTGAAAGCCGGCAAGCCGCAGGGCGACGGCGAGGACGGCCTGGTCAAATAAAAATCGCCTTAGGTATTGTACTCACAAAATTACTGAGCTATATTGATTGTGTGAGTACAAAACAACCGAGGGTAACAACATGACCAAGGCATCTGACATAAGCATCGAGCAAGCGCAATTCATCGAGGCACTGAAGCTGCAGGACGAGCAATACGCGTGGGGATTGGTTTCGCTGTATCCGTTGATGATTGACGCTCTTGAACCTGCTGAAATCAAGCCTTTTGCCCTGAGAGCCGCGACGATGTTGATGACGATCGCGTGTGAACTCGGGCGTCGGCATGAACACACCGACCAACTGATTTCGCACATTGTCCTGGATCTGCTGCCGATCACTTCCGTTCGTCAGCTTGTTCATGCTAATGTGAGTACATAAACGAATGGAGAAACGCTATGGGCCGACCGCGCAAAATGACTGAGGAGAAGCGTCTGAACGTGAAACTGGAGAGCGCGAAGCATGAGCGCTTTCAGCTCGCGTGCGAGGCCAACGGCACGACGATGTCGGCTGCGGTGGAAGATTTTGTTGATCGCTACACAGCGCTGTATTTGCCACCACAAAAACCTGAAAAGTGAGGCTGGTGCAGGGTTTGGTCTAATCGGCAGTTGCCAAACTGTCAAGCATTTTTGATGCCAGAAACATTCTGGCTTCACCCAAATGCTGGATTTTGAGCCTGTCGCAGCGTAACTTTTGCGGATGCCCAAGGATTTTTGGGCAAAAAAAACCCGCCAATGGTGGCGGGTATTTCCTGGAAAGCGGTTCAGTTGTCGAGGCCGTCCGCTTTCCCTTTAAACACAAGGGGATTCTATGCCTGCTGCACCGAAAAATACAAGCTGGAGCGCTCGCTTCAGAGCCAAAAATCGTCCGATTGATCCTGATGCTTTACCCATTATCAGCGATCGCGAAAAGCACCTGGCGCGTGAGACGAGCCCGCAGGAATACCTGGAGTCGATGGGCTATCGCGTCCGTGTCGAAGGCCGGCATTTGTCCGTTCGCATCAAGTTAGACGAGTATTTTCGCTCCACCAGGATGCCGGAAGGGCATTGGGTGACTTGCGACAACTATCAAAATGGCGTCGGGGACAACATTGCCTTGGTGCAGCATTTGGAGCCCGCATTGGGCTTCGTGGATGCTGTGCACCGTCTTACCGGAGGGGATTTTATCCTGGCTTCAGGCGCTTCATTCAAACCGAAGCCGAAAGCCCTTCCCCAGCCTCCAGCTTTGCCGGTACAGCGCTTTGAATATCGCTCTAACGGTCGCGCCTATCTTCGTGACCAGCGCGGAATTTCCGAGCCCACCCTTGATCATGCCGAGGAATCTGGATTCTTAGCTTACGGCCTGGACGGGGTTTTGTTTGTCGGTCGGGATGATTACAGCAAGCCGAAGAACATTACTCGTCGTGCCATCAACCACAACGGTGAAGGCTCGAAAAAAGACCTGCGGGGTTCGAGCAAATTTTACCCTCAGGTCTTGCCTGGAAGCCTCCTGGAGGTCTGGATCGTGGAAGGCGGGGTTGATGCCTTGGCGTTGCACGACATCTGCCGCCGCGCCGGTCAGGATGTGCCCACAGCGATCGTCAGCGGCGGATCGAACGTGCTTTCGTTCATCGACAATCCTTCAGTCGCAGCGATTCTGAAAGGCGCTGTGAGGCTCTGTGTGAGCTGCGAGCGCGAGAAAGATGATGTGACTGAGGGTAAGACCCTGGCGGCTCACCTCAAGCAGCTGGAGCGTATTCACGAGCTCAGAGGCGATCACCTTGCGAGGCTGATTCCAGCGGGGCAATTCAAAGACCTGGCAGCGGAGAATTTCGCCCAGGGCGTGGGAATAAAAATAACAAGATCATCACGAGCAGCGGCGGCCACCGCTACTCGCGACTAACCACGAATCCTCAGGGGGATCAGCATGGCTATCAATATTTTAGAAGCATTCGAGAACAAGCCGCCAGTGATGCAATGCCTATGGCCCAAGTTCCTTTTAGGAACCGTAGGAGCGTTGGTCGCACCAGGTGCCACGGGTAAAAGTTTCTGGGCGCTGCAAGCCGCTATGGCTGTAGCCTGTGACGCTCCAGGCGGCGATCTCTTGGGGCTCAAGCCCGAAGTTCACGGGCGTGTCCACTACATCGCAGGGGAAGACCCAGCCGTCGCGATCATGCATCGCATCCACAGCCTTGGGGCCCATCTCGGTGGTGAAGCTCGGCAGTCGATCGCTAGGAATCTCAGCATCGAATCAGTGGTCGGCCAGCCGCAAAATCTGATGAACCCGGAGCAACGCGGCGCACTGATCGAAAAATGCCATGGCATGAAGCTGATCGTGATCGACACGCTGAGTCGGGTTCACCAGCTCGACGAAAACAGCAACGGCGAAATGGGGGCGTTGATCACAACCTTGGAGCACATTGCGATCAAGACTGGGGCATCCGTTCTGTACCTGCATCATGTCAGCAAAACCGCGATTCGTGAGGGTTCTGCAGATCAACAGAGTGCTTCTAGGGGGGCGTCTGCACTGACCAATCAGCCGCGTTGGTGTGCCTATATGTCGCGCATGTCGAATGAAGAATCCAAGGTTTTTTCCGATAGGCCAGGCGGAGCTCCGATTGGTGACGGCCTGGATCTGTACGTCAAACATGGGTCAACAAAAGAGAATTACGCACAGAAAGACCCTGCGGCTTGGTACCGACGTTCTGAGGGTGGAGTGCTCCTGCCAGTGGCTTTGCATAGGATCGAGAAAGCGTCATCGAACCGGAGGGAGCGCGCTCATGTCTAATTCCGGTTCTGATTACGAACTCAAATTTGCAATGCATGACACGATTCACTGCCTGACCCCCGGTCTTTTTAGGAGCCTCAAGCGCGGTGAACGCAAGCTCAGCAAGCTCGAAGTCAGCTACGAGTTCGGCGATGGTGAAAGGATTGAATTCAGCGGCCCTGAGCCCTTAGGCGACGACGACCTACGTGTACTGCAGGGATTGATCGCGATGGCGGGCCCGCAGGGGGAAATTCTCGCACCGACGACCGAGAGTCCCGAGGGGCTGAGCATCAGGCGAATGCTTGAGCTTCGTTGGGGGGCTGTGAATGAAGAGTCCCTGGTCGTCAGAGGCAGCTACAGAAGCCTCGCCAAGGAAATCGGTTATGCCGAGATCGAGAAATCAAACACAATCCGAGACTGCATTGAACGCCTCTGGAAGGTGTCTGTAATCGCCCAAAAAGATGGCAAGCGCTTGGGGTTTAGGCTGCTGGCAGACTACGCGTCCGATGACCCCAATGGTCAGCTATTCGTAGCTTTAAACCCTCGCCTGGCTTCTGCCGTGCTCGGCGACAAGTACACACGAATCGATATGAACGAGGTTCGCCAGATCAAACAGGGGGGCACTCGACTGATACATCAGCGCTTGTGTGGCTGGATCGATCACGGGAAAAGCCGGAAAGTTGGAGGTGACATGTTGTGCAGCTATGTCTGGCCCGACCCCGTTGACGAAACGGCTATGCGGAAACGTCGTTCAAGGCTCAAGCCATTGCTTGCAGAGCTCTTGGCGATCGGCTGGTCTGTTAAGCAATACAGCAAGGGGAAATTTGAAATCAAGCGGCCTGCCTTGTCTCGATCGGACGATGGCCCACTTCAGCATAATCTCTTTTAAAATCAATTAGATACAAAAGGCCGCTTTGCGGCCTTTTTACTTAATGACGTTCGGTACTGGATGCGTATCCACCTGCTTGACTGTCACGCTTTCTGGGGTATACAGCCGCATTTTTTCGCTATGGCTGGTGTCGAAATGAGCGGAAACGCGTCTTCTACGGCTTTGCATGCCCCCCTGCTTAACTGTCACACCGGGTGTTGCCTGGCCTATCTCACCCCCCAGGTTAACTGTCACGCCAAACCAGGTCGTTTCACAGTACCAGTGGGGGTGGATTTTGGCCGACTCACACCCTGCTTAACTGTCACAAACCCCCTGCTTAACTGTCACAAACCCCCTGCTTAACTGTCACACGCCGATCCTCTGAAAGCCTCTATTCACAAGGGCTGCAGCGATTTTTGCAATCTTCATCTAAGAGATATCTATGAGATATCTATGAGGAAATGCAAAATCAAAAGCTCGCCCCCGACCTTCGGTCGACCCCTTCCGGGGTGCTTCCAGCGGGGGAGGGGGTGGGTTCCCTGCCTTTGTTTGCGCGTCTCAGATCGCCTTGTAGAGCGTCAAAACGGAAGGTTTGGTCTGGGTTTGTGATATTGAGCATGAGCGTTTTTCATGTTGCTCGTAGTCTATGCAATCCCATTTTTATACAGAGGGAGTGATCATGCCTCACGTTGATGAATCGCTGGCCAAGGCTCGCCGCGTCCAGCAGCGCTGCCTTGACCAGGCTCGCCAGGGGGTCGCCCAAGGGCAGGGGATTGATCCTGCCGACACTTGTACCGAAGCACTGTTCGCGGCAGAGGCCGCTGGCCAGCTAGATGCGTTCTTTGTCGAGCTCAAAGCCCGTCAGGCGGCTCAGGCATCAGCTGAGCCCTCAGGGCGTCCCTGAGCGTCTCCAGGGCCGCTTCCAGCCGTCGATCCTCTCGGGCATCACCTGAGCTCGCCTTGAAGCTTTCCGCATGCCGGAACAGGGCTTCTGCATCGTTGTGGTTCAAATCGAAGGCAATCGTCATCCTTTCCTCCAGTGGAGTACAAATGTGCTCCAGTCAATGTTTCGGCTTGCCCGGCTTGAGGCTCCAGCCGGTGTGGCCGCTGCTCACGTATTCGATCGAATCGACGATCTGCCGCTCCATCCAGTCCAGCGTGGCGTCCAGGTTGGGATGTTCGCCGCTTGCACGCACTTTTTTCAGCAGCTGCAGCATCTCGACCGCTTCTTCCAAGGTCAGCTGGATGTCGCAATACACCGTTTCGTCGATGTCCGAGCTCACGTCACAACTCCACTTCAAACCTTTTGATGCCGGCTTTTGTGCAAAACCGCTCGATCGCGGTCAGCGAGGCCCATATTCGCAGCGGCTCCCTTTTGCTCCGAATGGGCAGCCAGCGGCCACCGAGGCGTGCGCTGAGCGAAAAGCCAACCCCACCGGGCCCGCGAACCGCCTGGATTTCACGTACAGCCGCTGTCTCTATCAGTGCAGAGAGGGTTTCCTGGTCAATTGCCTTGCGCATGCGCTGTCCTGCTTGTCTAAATCGGTTGAACAAAACGTCAAGATTTTGGGCCCTGGATCTGGACTTCGCTTGTTTTTTGGCAATTGGATTATCAAAAAATGGCCTGATTTTGATAATCCAGGGTGCACATCCGGGAAGAGCGAGTTTCAAAAAGCCGCCTGATTTTGGTAACCCAATTGCCAAAATCAGGCCTGTTTTTGAGAGAGGGCGTATCAACAGTTGAGAACTCGATTTCAAAAACACCGGGTTTTTTGATCGAGGCTCTATCAACAACGCAGCCCGTGCCTGGCCCGGAAACAGCGACTCCCCCTAGCGCACACCAACCTCCGGTCAGTGTCGGACACCGCAGCATGCCACAGATGGCCGGCCTGGGCACCCATTCCCCCTAGGAGTGGGCTACAGTACCGGCAGGACTGGGCGTCTCGGGCCTGGCTTTCGGGGCCCCTGATTGAACATAAGCGGCGTTATTCGCAGGGACTGCACCCAATTGAGAATTTTTCGCATTTACTGTTAACCCGCTTTTGATTCTCGGCGTCATTCGCCGTGCTGCAGCGCCTGGCCGATCCGCTCGACGCCTGAGCCCTGTTTTACAGCTGCATGGCCTGCGGGTTGCGAAACCCTGCACGAAACAAAAAAGACCCTGCGGTGATCGCGATCACCGCTTGGATCAATTCCATCACGCTCAAAAAATCGACGTCGACGTAGTTCAGGTACCAGCCCATGACGCTATGCAGGGCGGTCATGATCCACAGCAGCATGAAGATCACAAACAGGATGCCAGCGGCGATTCTCTTGGCGCGGGGTGCCAGGTAAAACGCGCACCAGTAGAACACCACGGTGGCTATCAGGGCGGCCAGCGGCAACACAATCGCCAGGCTGGACTTGGGTGCCCCGTGGTACAGGGTCGGCAGCGACACCAACCCTCCGGCCAGGGCTGGAAATACGAGGCAGCAGGGCAGGTACAACGCCCATTGGGCCCATTCTGGCAGACGTTTCCACAGTTGAATCACGGCGTGTCCCTACGTTCATTGGCGGTTTTAGGCGCAATTATGGCTCAGCCATAATTTGCCGAAGCGGCTATTTGCACTTATGTTTTAGAAAATAATTATGTTTGTCTGTTGATTTATGTTTTTGAATTGATTACATTTGCTACAACACAACGACCTCACCGCCTTGGAGCAAACGACATGAACATATCTCTCACCCTCTCCCCATCGATCGCAGCCTGGGCCAAGGCTCAAGCCAGCGCTGAAACCGCCATCCTCGACGTGCTGGAAGCGCATCTGGCGACGATCGACAGCCCGACCATTCGGGCCGGCAAGCTGCTGAAAACCAACGCGCTGAGCATGCCGGAAAACATGGAATTCGAAATCCCTCAAGTGATTGGCCGGCTCGACTGGGAGGCGCTGAGCCGTTCCGAGCGCCTGAGCCTGGGCAAGGAAATCAAGCGCACCCCCGAGGCCTTTGGCCTGGTGTTTTTACGTAAAAGCGCCTCCAACCACGCGATCTACAAGCGGGCCCTCTGATGGAGGCCGTGAGCCTTCTCGACATCGTCGAGCATGAGCCCCTGGTGTGGCGGCTCGCGTGCGAGCAGTGGGGGGAGCAGGCAGTGTGCCGGCTGTTTGCCGATGAAATGGCCGAAGACCCTTGTCTGCCCTTGAGCCTGCAGCTCGACGTCTGGGCGCGCATTGAACAGCCCGCGCTGGTGGAGCGTCTGCACGCGTTCGTGAAGGCTCCCGATCTGGGATCGGCGATGTTCGAGCGTTCGCTGGAAGACGAGGATGCGCCACGGCGCTATGAGCCTTTTCGCGTCGCCGCGTTTTATCGCTTGCTCAATGAGTTGCCCGTGGAACGGCTGCCGGCAACGTTGCTGGAGCAGCGTCTGGGGCTCGACCTGGGGTTTTAAGGGGCACCGCTGGCCGATCATCATTGTCAGCAATTATCTGTCGCAATGTCGTTTTTAACGTGACATATTGTCACTTAAGCAACGACATACCTGGAGGCGACATGGCTGACGACGATGATTTTCCGAGTGCCGAGCAGAACACGGTTGTGCTGGTCGAGACATTGCGCGATGACTTGGACGAGCTGGGCTGGACAGCGGCTGCGCTGATGGATCGCATGCGCTCCCTAGGCGACTACCGCTTGCCGGCGACGATCCTGCGCGGGATCAACCGGGCCCTGGAAGGCCAGATCAAGCCCTCCGGCGAGCTGTTGGCCCTGGTGCGTCAGGCCGTGCGCTTCCAGCGGCGTCTGCTGCGCACTTACGGAAACACGCCCTGGACAGAGCTGGGCGATGGTTCGCACACGACCCAGCTGGAAGACTTCACGATCACCCTCACGCCGCAAAGCCGGGGCCGGTGGCGGGTGAATCTGGTGCATAAAGACGGTTATAGCCCGCCCTTCCCGCGCTGGCAGGACAGTCTGGAGGCGGCGAAACACGTGGCCTTCATCACCCTCGACAACGCGCAAAACTGGTTGCTGGAGTACGCTGAAGAGCAGGCCCGCGAGGCGGCACGTTCTTAATCCGGAGGGACGCGGCATGGACAGCTGGACGCACGAACCGGCGCTGTACCGCCTCGCTCTGGACGTCTGGGGCTCCGAGCGGCTGGATGCCTGGCTGCGCGAGCAGTATGCGCAGCGCGACGAACTGCACGGGCTGGCCCTGACAAAAGCCTGGCGCGACATCGACGGCGGGCCGCTGCTCGATCGCCTGTGCCAATGGCTGGGCGGGCCGGCGGCCCTGCCGGCAGCGCGTAGGCCGGGCCGCTGGCTCCAGTTTTATTGCACCGGCCAGCGGCTGCTGTTCCATGCGTTGCTGCAGGCGCTGCCGATCGAGGCGCTGAGCGAGCCCCTGCGTGAGTGGCGCCTGGCGGTGGAACTGGGGGTGTGAGCGATGCGAATCAGCTACTTTTTTGATGAGGCCTTTGTCGCCGAGGAGCAGCTGCTGCTCAGTGCTGCAGAGCGGGTCTTTGCGGCTGAGCTGGATAAGTGTCTGCTTGAGCTTGCCCGGCGTTTTTCGGGCTTCGAGGATCTCTTTCAAAACGACGCCTGGCATCGCATTGAAGTGGGTGTGCTGCTTGAGCGTGTCGGGCAGGTGGTTGTTCCGCTCGATGCGACGCTGATGGCTGAAATGCCCGACGGCTTTCAGCTGGTTGGGTTCGGACAATTCCGCCATTGGATCTTCAACACGCTGCTGCAGGTGCTGCCGATCGACGCGCTGCCGGCGACACTGCTGGAACGGCGTCTGGCCGTGGAGCTGGGGGTTTGAGAATGGTCATGGAGCAGCATGTGCGGGGCCTGGAGCGGCACAATTTGCCCGAGCTGGAAGCCGTCGAGCGGCTGTGCCGTGAGCTGGGCGCCCGTGAATTCGAGGCGCTGGCCATGGGCCTGGCCGAGGCCTATCCGATCGCCCTGGACGAGTGCCGGCAATCGTTGGCTCGCTGGTGGACTCCGGGTCTGATCGGCATCACCGATACGCCGTTTGGGGCCCTGCAGCATGTCTGCGAGCGGCTGATCGAGCGCGAACCGGGGCTGCTGCAGCAACTCAGTTACCGTTGCCGTGACGCGCAGTGCACGGCGCTGCCCTTGGGCCTGTGGCAGGCCCTGGTGCAACAGGCGGAGAAGCAAGTATGAGCCCCGACGATGATGCAGAAAGCCGCTTGTGGCAAGCCGCGAGCCTGTTGCTCAGCGCGCCCGAGCTGCGGGCGGTGGTCGACGGGTTGAACGATCCGCCGCTGCCGATCGACATGGCACGCAGCGCGTACCTGATGCCACTGGCTCAGGTGCCATTGGCGCTGCTGCCGCTGCTGCAGCCTTTTGTCCTGCAGCGCGAGCTGTCCAGGGATTGGGTGGCTGATGGCGTGCCGCCTGGTATTTTTTTGCCCGAGGCCTTGATTGAGCGGCTCACGCAGCGCCTGGCCGTCGCGCTGCTGCTGCAATTGCAGCCATGGCTAGTGCCGGTGCCACCCGACTTGCCGGCGCGGATCCAGGCGCTGGTGGGGGACACCGAGGTCGACCTCGATCAGCCGCTGCCGACCGAGTACACCGCTGATGACTTGGAGCGCGAGCTGTTTCACCTGGCCCTGGCCACGCTCGGCGAGGAGGGCCTGGACGCGTGGCTGCGCGCGCAGCGGCAGCGGCATGAGCAGTGGCTCAGTTTGCCGCAGGGTGAAATATGGCTGCGCCTCGACCCCGGCCCGCAGATCGAGCGCCTGGTGGCCCTGGGCTTGTTGCCCAATCTGTTGGGGGAGGGTGGCTACCCGACCGGCGAAGACCAGGCGGTGTTTCGGGCGGGTCGGCAGCGCCTGTTCGACGAGTTGCTGCAGCACCTGCCCGTGGACTGTCTGCCACCTGAGCTGCGCGAAGCGCGGCTGCTGCTCGACCTTGGGGTCTGAGCATGCTCAATGCGCTGTTTCGCCACGAGCGAGCCCTCTGGGCCCTGGCCATTGAGCATTTCGGCGACAGCCTGGTGATGGTGTTGCAGGGCTATTTTGATCGCGCTCAGGCCTTGGATCCGGATCAGCATTACCAGTGGCGGTACGTCCCGCCCAGTCCGATGGTCGAGGCGTTGCAGCACGTGTATTTGCCGGGGGCTGTCGAGCCAGTGGGGTGCCGTCAGCGGCGATCGCCGCAAGCTGAGCTGCTGGGCTGGCCTGCGCATGAGTTGCACTGGCTGTTGCTCGATGAACACCGGGTGTTTCTGTTCCACCAGCTGACCCAGGCGCTGCCGATCGAGCGCCTGCCACCTGGGCTGACTGAGTTGCGCCTGGAGCTGGATCTCGGCGTGTAGCGGTCAGTCCTCGGCCCAGGGATCGAAGTCGGGATTTTTGAGGCGAATGCCGCGATGGCGATTGATCTGCCAAATCCATGGGTCATAGTCCGGAGGCAGCGCGGCGAGTTGCTCGCTGATGATCATCTGCATCGCGTCATCGCGCAGCATGGCCTTGGTGAGATCCTGCCATTCGCCCTTGGTGCTGACGCCTTTGATTAGCAGGTGTTCGTGCACATAGCGCTCGGTCATACCGACGCGCATGTGGCCGAATTCGGCGACTTCCTGGGGGTAGATGTCCTCCAAACTGAGGTGTCCCATGCATGACCTCCATGGCGAAAAGTTGAAAACCGGGGGTGTTTTCTTACTGCAGAAATAAGGCGTTCTTACTGCAAGTGTTTTGCATGGAAAAACGTCGTTTGCAATGATTTTGCACAGCTGACAAGGATTTTGACATGCGCATCACGACGCCCGTGGAGGGCCAGATCTACCGCCTCGCTCTGGCCGAACTCGGCGCCGAGGGCCTGGCCAGCCTGGTGGCCGAGTGTTTGGCACGCCCGGTACAGCGGCGGGCGGTCGATACTCTCGGTTATTTGAGGCTGGAATGGCTCGGCGCCGAGGCGCTGGAGGCCGTGCGCGAGGGTCAACAGCGTGCCGCCAAGGCCCGCTGGGGCAGTGATCAGGGCAAGGTATCCATTGGCCTCGGCGACAAAGCCAGGCTTTGTTATGCGTTACTGCAGGCCGTGCCGATAGCGGCGTTGCCAGTTGAATTCATCGAGCTCAGGCTCGTGCTGGATGTCGCTTTATGAGGCTCAGCCTGACGGACATGACGACCATCTGGGTCAGCGCTGGCCAGACCTTTGCCAACGATCTGGAGTTGCAGGTGCGGGCCTGTCTGCATAAGCCATTGCGGCTGACGGGTGGCTGCGAAATTGTCCCGATTTGTCGTCACAACAGCGATGCTGTTCAAGCGTTGCCGGCGCCGATCTTTGACGTGTTGCGCTATGCGCTGCCGGCGTCGGTGTTTGACGTGTTGCGCGAAATGCTGGCCCAGCATGCCGAGGCCGGCGAGCGCGCTCGCCAGACCCCTTCGCCGATGCAGCTGAATTTCGATCTCCCAGGGCGTTTTTTTCTGCCGATCCGGTTTTGGCACGACATCAGCGAGGCCATGTTGCAGCAGTTGCTGCAACATGCGCCGGAGGCACTGCCGGCAGCGCTGTTGACCCGATGCCTGGAGCACGATTTGGGGCTATAGCGGCTGTTCGTCGTCGCGTGAAAAGCATGCAAACCCCGGCCCGCAAGGGCCTTTTTTTCGCCTCAAAATCGGTTTCGGAAAGTCGTGAAATTAGCCCATGGGGGCTTCTGCCACGATTGTCGTGACAGCACGATTCAACCTTCGAAAATCAAAATGAGGTGATGCATGGACAATAAAGGAATCTGGAAAACCGCTGGGCAGTGGCTGGCCGAGCAGGCCGCGAGGGCGTTTTTCCGTGAGCTGTTCAGGGCCCTGTTCAAAGAGTGGCTGTGAGCCCGTTCAGGGCTTGGCCGGCAGCTTGGAAGTGTCCGGTGCGGTGGTCACTGCACCAGGTACGCTTACTTGCACTGGATTTGATTGAATTAACAGGGGTTTTAAACCCACTGAAAGTTGCAATAGGCTCATACCGCTCAAGCCATAAAAGAACAACTTACGCATGAGTTTTTTGAGATTAACCTTTGTTTTAAAGTTGGTTTTGATGCTGATCTCAAGTTCGCTCATGGCGGGCTCTCCAAGGGTTGTTGGAAGCGAGCATAGCCATGAGTCAAACTGCCTGCAAGCCCCGTTTTGCAAGGCTTTCTGCTATCAAGTTGTGCCTGCCGTATATCAGCCGTATAAAGCACGCTTGAATATTTTAAGTTGTAAAATGCGCAAAGCCTTGGTCTGCTTGGATGGAATTGAGTTAAGCACGGTGGTTAATTACGCCAAACAATGTAAGCGTACTTGAATATGCCTGTACGCCCATGGCCTAAAAATATTTTTAGGCGTGACGAATTAATGCACAAAAAGACCGTTGCGGTGGTGCTTCGATTGCACACCTGGAGGATGGCTGGCTGCTACAATTCCGACCCCTTTCAGTGCTCGGCGCGGTTGAAAACATGCAATGGAATGACCTGGTCATCGACGGACGCACGCGCAGCATGGCGCACCTGCAGCCGTTCGAGCTCACGTTCGAGGTGGCTAACCAGGCGCTGACGATCAAATTCGAGTTCGGCTTTCACACGTTCACCGACGACAAGGGCCATGGCCAGCAGCTGTTTCATAAGGGCGAACGTCGTTATTTTTGCCCCGATCGCTACAACTGCAGCACCCAGCTGCGCGACTACATCGAGCGCCGGTTTATTGAATCTCTGGCTGTACCCCACAACAGCCAGAAGAAAGGCGGGCAACGCTATTTCTGTATGGATCTGCACGAATACGCGATCTTTTTTTCGATCACCAAGCCCCATGGCACGACCAATTACCTGCGGTTACACGTGATTTCAGCTTATGAAGTGGCGAACTGGGGGAGGCCTTCACTGCCAGGTGGAAAGCCCTTCAACATGCGCTACATCCTCAAAGTGCGGAACGAAGGCAAGTCGGTCTGACAGACAGCAAAAAGCCCCAACCGCTTGCGCGCCTGGGGCTCTCTGTGAATCTCAATATCGGCGTGTTCTTTTCGACGTTGCCGTCGTTATCCTGCTCACGGGCTAGGAGAGCTTTCGCTCCGAAATCAACAGTTCCTGTTTCCAGGATTCCGGTCTCTGCTGACATAGTTATTATCTAGATATAGTGCCACGCGTGTCAACTTGCTTGACAAGAAACTTGGTCGTGACGACCCCAGCGTTCAACCCTGCCGGGGGCAGATTCATGTAAGTACTTACATAGTTACATAAAATAAAGCCTTGCCCGTTCGCTCCTGGCGGCCAGTGTGGGCAGGCGCACAGATATGGAGTTGATCCTGAATACATATATGTATTCAGATACATAACCAGCTTCAGCCGTGCTTGGTATTGGCTTTGGCCCGTGCTTTGTAGTGCTCGTGGTGCCGACCTCGAATAACAGCCATTTCGTTGCCCAGGGCCTGGAGCTCGTCGGTCAGAGCGAATTCAAGCTGTGCCAGGTCTTCGACGGTGACGGCTGACTTGTCAGCGGCGGTACGCCCCGCCTGAGCGAATGCCAAAAGAGTGGCCCGATTGTCCACGCTGCGACCGATCAGCCGCTCGAACACGTGGCCCGCGACGGTCGGGGTGATGTCTAGGCCTTCTTGTTTTGCATTCAGCAGCGCCTCCAGGACGAGGCTGCGTTTGCAAAGCTTGGCGGCGGTGGAGCAGCCGGCGCCGCAGCGTCCGGCGAGGACTCTCAGCAGTCCGTCGTGCACCTCGTTGGGTAGCGCTTTTTTGCGGAGTTCCAAGACTTCCTTCAGCAGTTTGTTGAAAGCGTCTTCAATGCTTTCTTCATAGATCGCCAGGAATTTCTGCACAATTGCACCTCAGTACATATATGTGTTCAGTATCAAAATAGCGGCCCATCGACGGCTCGTCAAGGCCAACAGAAGCCATCGGCAAAGACGACGCGAAGCGGCGTCGCGCAGTGGGGTCGAGCGGCCCTCCCGCTCGGCGTCGTGTGGGGGTGAAACCCCACGCCGGGCGCAAAGGGCGCGATCTTGATCCACCGGTTTGGAAGCAAAAGCACATGTAATTACTTACATACTTACAGGTCAAAAAGCCAGGTCAAAGGCGCGTTCGCCGGGCCTTCAGCGCATCGTCGGTCACCCTCACTTCACTGCCGCACCAGCCTGGCAGGCCGGGTGCAGACGCAAGGCCATGCCGCTTCGCGGTCGCTACGCGAGCCTTGCCTCTCCACCCTTAAGCCTGCCGCTGTTGTGCTGCAGCGAAGCGAAGGCGACCGACGAGCAGATCCTCCAGGGGGCCTTCATGGGCTCACTTCAAGCAAAGGGCTGTCGTGCTGTCGCACTCCGCTTTAACAGCGTTTGTTTGCAGCTCGCTTCTGCTCGGTCGGAGCAGGTGGAAGGGCAAGGGACAATCCGTCAATGTAAGTCTGTAATAATGTAAGTATTTACATTATTGGCCATCCTTGGCCTTAAGAACCCGTTAAATCAGGCCTTTCCAGGCTTATCAGCAGACTGTGCCGTGAGCAGCGATTCGACTTTGTTGTGCAAATCAGTGACTTGTTTCTTGAGCTCAGTCGCATCGCCCTGGGCGAGTTCAGCGGCTTTCAAGGCGGCATCACGTTCGCCGGCAGCACGCTCGTAGCGGCCATCCGCAGTCTGCTTGTCCAGCCTGGACTGCGACAGCTGACTTCCTACTTGTTCGAGCTGTTCCTGCAGCTTGCTGATCTTTTCCTCACCCGCCTGCTCGCGTTTTTCCGCTGTCGTGGCGCGGTCATCAGATGCTTCCAGCTTGGCCTTCAGCACTGCGCCTTCGCGATCTGCCGCATTCAGACGCTGGTTTGCATCCTCCAGGGCTTTGCGCAAGCGTGCGATTTCTTCACCGCGTTCGTTCAACAGCGCGTCGTTTGCGTTGGCCCGCAGGTTGGCAGTGGCCACTTCCAGGCGAGCCGCTTCACCCAATTGCTGTTCGCGCTTGAGATCGATATCGAGTCGATTGATTTCGTTCAGACGCTCGGCGGCTGTGGCAATGGCTTGGTCGCGCTCCGTCGTCAGCCCCAAGTTGGCCTCGGTCAATTGCTCAACCTGATTTTCCAGCGCCTCGCCGATCGAAACGAGTTCACCGAGTTCGCCCTGGGCCTGTGCCAAATCCGCCTCGATCGACGAGCGCGCCATTGCTGCACCTCGGGCCAGCTCCTTGCCGAAGGCGTTAACCAGCTCGGCGGGCAGTTCGTACACAGTCGACTGCTGCACCGGTCGGGATGACCGCCAGGCGAGCATGTGCTTTTGCAGGGTATTCATGCTGCCCGTGCCCAGCAGATCGCGCACGGAGCGGGTGGAGGGCTCGATGCCCTGGCCCAGCAGCTTGTCCGCTGCCGCAGCGACTTCTTGGTAGCTCACACCTTGTTTTGCCATTGTTCTTCTCCAGTGTAATCATAACGTATCATAACATCGTAACGCATCGTAATTCGTTACGTTATGGTGTTATGATACGGTACGCGTTACGATTCGTCAATGGGTTAAATGTAAGTTTTTACAAACTTACATTTTGCGTTGGGGCAGCATGAAATCAGCGCCTGCACTGCTGGAGGCACTGTGGCTAAAGGGCTTAAGTCAGAGCGATTTCGACGCGCAGCGGCGCATGAGTCCAGGCGTCGCCGGATGAGGCGTGGGGGTGCAAGGGGGGGGGGCACTCTCCTGCCACCAGGCCCGTGAAGGCCGACGCAGGAGAGAAGGGGGATTATTGCTCTTTGAAGCTCTTCCAGATGTGCTGGAAGTAGTCAGTCATCTTCATGCCGTGCCCTAGCGCCTCGACCTGGAACATCCGGTGCTCTTCTGCAGTGACATCGAACGTCAGCCGCTTGGTGCTATTGCGGTCAGGGAGGTTCGTCGACGAGGGTTCATTCTTGGCTTTGTTCGCGCCTGGTAGTTGTTTGATAGCCATGGTGGCTCCTGTAACAATGTAAGTTTGTAATAATGTGAGTTACTTGGTCAGAGCGCCGAACACCAGCTTTGCTTGCTTGCGCAAGCCTACGAATGGCGTTTCAAGGACAGATAGGCCGCGATCGGCTGACTGGCCGTATGCAGTCGAAAAATTGAGGGATGCCGGCACACACAGGAAGTCGTGTTCTTTGACCGTCTCGTACGCAGATTTGGCGTCGGCAGGTGTGCCTGCTTGCATGATTACAAACGCGATATGGTTCCGGCTGATGCCTTCTTCGAGCATGTTGTTCGCCAGGCCGACATTGGGGCTGAGGGCTGCGATGCCAGGGCCTGTGGGGATGATGATTCGATCCGCTGATTTTGCCAGCTCAAGCGTTTGCTTCGATGCGTGAGGTGCACCATCGATGATCACGTGTCGAGCGCCTGTTCTCACTGCGGCTTTGCCGATGTCTTCCAGGGTGTTGCATTTAATGATGTCGAAGCCCAGTGGCTTGTCACCCCGGAGCGACTTCCACAGGTCACAAGTCCACTGGCCGAAATCGATGTCGCAAATGATCACTTTGCCCTGGTCGAGCTTTGCGAGGTAGTAACCCAGGCCGTAAGAAATCGTTGATTTGCCGACTCCGCCTTTTTGCCCTGCTACGAGCCACACCGTCTGATCTGCCATACGAGCCTCCCTGTAATTACTTACATTATTACATATGTAAGTTTTGAGATCAACATGAAAGCGCTTCAGATCTGCCCACCTTTTCCTGGCCAACCTCGGCTCCGGCTCTCGGTGTTGAATCTCAAAACATATATGTGTTGAGCAAAGGCGGCGCAATTTCCAGTTTGGTGCGCACCACTGTGATTTGCCGGCAGCCATCCTCTTCCTGGCTGGCTGGCTGGCTGGCTGGCTGGCTGGCCTGGGCTTCGGTTTCTTTTTTTCACCCTCAACACATATATGTTTTGAGAGATATTCTCCACCTGGGCAGCGCAGAGCGAGGTCAATCGGGTTAAAAGTCTCTACACATATATGTATTCAGGATCAAATAGCCTCGTCCGCCTTTGCCTCAAACCATCTTTCTCGGGTCGACCTCGATTCTTTTGGCTGTGTAATTACTTACATAATTACATGGATTTTGTTGTGCTCAGATGCCCAGGTCTAGGGCTATGAGCTGCTCCAGCTGGTGATCCTTGGGGTCTACTGCCCCAGACCTGATTGCGTCTGTCAGCGTCACCAGTGCAGCCTCGATCTGTTGGGTCACCAGGACATATTCTTCCGGGTCGAAATCGAAAGAAGACAAGCCTTGTTCGCCTTCGGGGATGTCGTCGCCCATGCAGGTTTCTGATACGGCCAGATCGAGCCTGGCCTTCGACGCTGGGGAGAGGAATTTGGCGATGCAGTCGATTTCCTGGTCTTTGTGAAACGCGAGGTAGTTCGACCAGGAATGCCAATCCTGAGCGGCAATCAAGATGCAGGTTTTGTACGGGATAAAGATTTGGCAATAATGATCTCTCCGAGACTTGTGGCAATTCCTGCAAACAATGTCGATGTATGCACAGTCATTCGGGTCTTCAGGTATGGGGTCAGTTATTGCTGTTCGGCAGAACCAGCAGAAGGGTTTTTCATGCAATAGCATGGATCTTTCCTTTTCTTATTTTTTGAAAAGGATGACCTTGATCCCCGCTGTGAGCAATTGCTGTTTTTTGTATATGTCATATGGTGTTTATT
>NZ_JAGYFX010000106.1:0-19681 GCF_019946615.1 Pseudomonas sp. BF-R-01 | reverse complement strand
GTGCATCAGGCGGACCGAGGTGCCTGGATCGCCAGCAAGCCGGCTCCTACAGGGGGAAATGCGTGCATCCGAACCATCCGGGCACTCGCACAAAAGCGCGGAAGAATGTTAGCGTGCTTGGCATTCTCCACGCCCGACGAGCCCGCCTCCCATGAAAAAGACCGTCCTCGCTTTCAGCCGCGTCACTCCCGCCATGATCGAACGCCTCCAGCAGGATTTCGACGTCATCGTGCCTGACCCGAAAAAAGGCGACATCAACGCCCAATTCAACGAGGCCCTGCCCCATGCCCACGGTTTGATTGGCGTGGGTCGCAAGCTCGGTCGCGCACAACTGGAGAACGCGAGCAGCCTGGAAGTGGTGTCCAGCGTCTCGGTGGGCTACGACAACTACGACGTCGCGTACTTCAACGAACGCGGGATCATGCTGACCAACACGCCGGATGTGCTGACCGAAAGCACCGCCGACCTGGCCTTCTCCCTGATCATGAGCAGCGCCCGCCGCGTCGCCGAACTCGATGCCTGGACCAAGGCCGGTCAATGGCAAGCCACCGTCGGCGCCCCGCTGTTCGGCACCGATGTCTATGGCAAGACCCTGGGCATCGTCGGCATGGGTAACATCGGCGCCGCCATCGCCCGGCGCGGTCGGCTCGGTTTCAACATGCCGATTATCTACAGTGGCAACAGCCGCAAAACTGCACTTGAGCAAGAGCTCGGTGCGCAGTTCCGCAGCCTCGATGAGTTGCTGGCCGAAGCCGATTTCGTCTGCCTGGTGGTGCCGCTCAGCGAAAAGACCAAACACCTGATCAGCCGCCGTGAACTGGCGCTGATGAAGTCGGACGCGATTCTGATCAACATCGCACGCGGCCCGGTGGTGGACGAGCCCGCGCTGATCGAAGCGCTGCAAAACAACCAGATCCGTGGCGCCGGGCTGGATGTCTACGAGAAAGAACCGCTGGCCGAATCGCCGCTGTTCCAACTGAAAAACGCAGTGACTTTGCCGCACATCGGCTCCGCCACCCATGAAACCCGTGAAGCGATGGCCAATCGCGCCTTGGCCAACCTGCGCAGCGCCTTGTTGGGTGAACGACCGCAGGACCTGGTGAACCCGCTAGTCTGGAAAGGCTGAAAAAAAACGGGCAGGCGATTAAAGCGCCTGCCCGTTTACAACTAAACCTCACACATCACAACACAACAAATACACAACTTGTAATTTAGTCCACCCCTCAACAAATACACTTCGCTATAGACTCTCCTTACTTACCCGCCCTGACGGGAACCCGTTCTGGAGAACTATTACCTTGAACCACTTGACGACCGAGCAAACAATTAGAATCAGCAAAGCCACATTGATGCTGTTTATAAGCTTCTTTGGTTTTTTAATGTTGTTTAGCAACTTCACCGACTACCCTTCCAACTACGAATACATCGCCCACATCCTCAGTATGGACACCACGCGCGAGGGCGAGAAGTACAGTTATCGCGCCATTACTTCCCCCATGGCCCATCACAGGATTTACTGGCTGATCATTACACTCGAAGTCCTCTTCACCGCCTTTTGCATGATGGGCACTTACCAACTATTCAAGAATATAAACACCAGCGCCAAAAAGTTTCACGAGGCAAAGAAATATGCACTGATTGGCTTGCTGATTGCCGTATTCATCTACTACGTGTGTTTTCAGGTTATGGGTGTCGAATGGTTCAACATGGATGAATCACAACAATGGAACTATAAAGACTGGGCCCGACATATTGTTGATTTCATCATGCCGCTAATGATCTATGTGGCCATCCGGATCGAGCGCTGAGTGCACATGCACCCGATCCGCAACATCTTCAAGCCAGCTTGCCGCTCCCCTGCACCATCGGTGCCTTGGGTTTGCGGAACACCAGCACGTTGCCCAGCATCACCAACACCAGGCCCATCAGCGCCGGCGCGGTCCATTGGTAGCCTTCGGCAAACGCCGAGACGTTGAGCGCCACCACCGGGAACAGCACCGTGCAATAGGCTGCGCGCTCCGGGCCCATGCGCCCGACCAGCGTCAGGTAGGCGGTGAAGCCGATCACCGAACCCGGAATGACCAGGTACAGCAGCGAGCCGATGTAACGCGCATTCCATTCCATCTCGAACGGAATGCCTTTGACCAGGCACCACACCGACAGCATCGCCGCGCCATAGGCCATGCCCCAGGCATTGGTTGTCAGCGGCTTGAGCCCGGCCTTCTGTTGCAGGCTGGACAGCATGTTGCCCGCCGAGAAGCACAGCGTGCCCAACAAGGCCAGGCCCAGGCCCAGCAAGGTTTCCGGGCTGGCGGTGTGGCCCGCCAGCTCCGGCCAGAACAGCAAACCCAGCCCGAACAAACCGAGCGCGCCACCCAACAGGACGTTGCGGGCGATTTTCTGGCCGAAGAACACCCGCGCATTCAGGGCATTCCACAGCGTGGCAGTGGAAAACACCACGGCGACCAAGCCACTGGGGATCCATTGGCTGGCCGTCAGGAAGCACATGAAGTTGATGCAAAACAGGCACAGGCCCTGCGCCAGGCAGATCAGGTGTCCGCGACGGTTCATCACTTGCAGCTTGCGGCTGAGCAACAGCATCACGAACAGCACCAGCGCGGCGAGGCCGAAGCGATAGACGATCGACACCGGAATGGCCACCACGCCCAGTTGCCATTTCAAGGCAATCCAGGTGGTGCCCCAGATCAGCACGGTCAGCAAATACAGCGAAAGGTTCATGGTGAAGGCTCCTCAATAGGTGCCCAGTGTCCTGCGCCAAGCTTTTTCGCACTTGCATAAACTTGCGCTTTTGTCGGTGCAGAGGCTGGCAGGCCAACGTCTACGGAGTAGGATGCGAAGCGTTGGAGAAACGATCATGCCCGCACTGGAATCACTGCAAGTCTTTCAAGCCCTCAACCGCTCGCCCAATGCTCGCCTCGAGCACAGCGCCGAGCTCGGTGACGGCATGGCTGCAGCCTTGTGGAGCAACCATCACGACGCTCAGGACTACGAAGCGCCGAGCCATCACACCTTGTCCTGTTACATCGCGGGCGGCACCGGCACTTTTCGCCGCGATCAGCCCGGCACCAAGGGAGGTCCGGACAAACTGTGCATTCTGCCGGCCGACCATCAGTCAGGCTGGGTGATCAATGGCGACATTCGCCTGGCCCATCTGTATTTCAGCCCGGAACAGTTCGCCCTCGGTTGCGTCACGCTGCTGGACCGCGAACCTCGCGAATTGCAGTTGCGCGAAGGGACTTTTCTCGACGACCCGCAGCAAGCCCGGCGCTTTCGCCAGATGCTCACGCTCAACTGGGATGAACCCGGCGAACGTCTGCTGACCAGCAGCCTGGCCCATGAAATGCTCAGCCACGTGTTGCTCGGCCAGGTCGGCATGCGCGACGGCTTGCGACTCAAGGGCGGATTGGCGGCGCACCAGCGGCGGCAACTGGTCGAGTTCATCGACAATCAGTTGGCCGAAGCCATCAGCCTCGGGCAGTTGGCGGGGTTGTGTGCGCTGTCGGAGTATCACTTTGCGCGGATGTTCCGGGAGAGCTTCGGCTTGCCGCCGCATCAGTATGTGTTGGCAAGGCGACTGAGTCGGGCGCGGGAGTTGTTGCGTTCGACATCGCAGCCGCTGGGGGAGATTGCATTGGCGTGCGGGTTTGCCAGTGCGAGTCATTTCACCAATCGGTTTCGGCAGGTTCTCGGTGGGACGCCTGGCGAGTATCGGCAGGCGTTTTTGCGCTGATCCGGAAGCCGCCTTCGCGGGCAAGCCTCGCTCCTACAGGGATGTGTGTTGATCGCGAAAATTGGACTCGACACGATTCCTGTAGGAGCGAGGCTTGCCCGCGAAGAACGATAACGCGGTCTGTGATCAGAACTCCAAGGTGCTGGACAACGACACCTGCCGCGAATCCCCCATCGACACAAAGAACCGGCTCGCCGCCGACGTGTAGTAAGTGCGGTCAAACAGGTTCTTCACGTTGAGCTGGAACTTGACCTTCTGCCCCTCGACCTTGGTGTCGTAGGTGGCGAATGCATCGGCCACGGTGTAGCTCGGCAGATCAAAATCGTTCACCGCGTTACCCGCCCGCTCACCGACATACCGCGCGCCCGCGCCGACCCGCAACTGATCGCCACCAACGATGGTGCCGAAGTCATAGACCGCCGACAGCGAGCCGGTGTTCTTCGCCACGTTTTGCAGTTTTTTGCCTTTGTAGTCCGGGTCTTCGGTGACTTCGGCATCGGTGTAGGCGTAGCTGCCGATCATGCTCCAGCGGTCGCTGAGCTGACCGCTCAGGTCCACTTCCAGCCCCCGGGAACGCACTTCGCCGGCGGCGCTGTAAAGGGTCACCGGACCTTCAGAATTGGCCACCAGCACGTTGCGTTTCTTGATGTCGAACAGGGCGACGTTACCCGTCACACGCCCCGGAATATCCAGCTTCGCGCCGACTTCCCAGGACTTGGCTTCTTCCGGCGCGATGCTGCCGTCGAGCACGGTACTGCTGCCGCTCAACGGGGCGATGGTCGAGTTCGGTTTGAACGATTCGGTGTAGCTGCCGTAGAACGACAACGCGTCGGTGTACTTGTAGACAAGGCCGGCACGCGGCACCCATTTCTGGCCGTTGCTGTCGGTGTTGGCCTTGAACGGCACGCCTTTGCCGGCGTACTGGTCGTACTCCTGGAAACGGCCGCCGGCCACCAGAATCCACTGGTCGGTGAGGTGGATCGAGTCCTGCAGAAACAGCGAATCGCTGCGCAGCAGATCGGTCTGCGCGCTGTCCGCCGGGCTGACGGTGGTCCCGGCGACTTCACGGCCATAGACCGGGTTGAGGTAACTGAAGGTGGTCAGGCTTTTCTGGCGGATCAGGTCTTCGCGGTAGATCTTGCGGTACTCGTCATCGACGCCGAACACCAGGTCATGTTGCATGCCCAGCGCATTCACTTTGCCTTCGAGGCTGGCCGTGGTGAAGCGGTCGGTGCTGATCGCGTTTTGCGTGCCGTCCATGCTGCGGGTCAGCGTGCCTTTTTTGGTGTCGATGGCGGTAACGCGCACTTGGCTGGCGTCGTAGGTTTCACGGTTCCAGCTGTAGCCAAAGTGCGCTTTCCAGTTGTCGTTGAGCTCGTGGTCGGCCTCGAAGTGATAGAGGTCCGAACGCCCTTCCATGTTATTGAACGGCTCGTCCAGACGACGCTCGCGGGAGATGTCCAGCGGATGGTTGTCGCGTGGGTCGATCAGCGTGCCACGGTCGAACGGGGTGAGGAATTCACGGTGTTCGTAGGCGAACAACAGCTTGGTGCTTTCACCGAACCAGGCCAGGGACGGCGCCACCAGAGTCTCGCGGTGGGTGCCGAAATTGCGCCAGTAATCTTCGTCTTCGTGGTCGAGCACCATGCGGTAGGCCAGCCCGGAATCACCGAGCGCGCCGGTGCTGTCGAAGCTGCCGCCGCTGCCGTTTTTGCCGTCGCCGTACGTCGAGCCACGCACGGTCAACGCGTTGTACTGTTCCAGTTCAGGTTTCTTGCTGACCATGTTGACCACGCCGCCCGGGTCCTGGATGCCGTAGAGCAACGAGGCCGGGCCCTTGAGCACTTCGACCCGATCGACCGTCGCGTTGAGGCCACGGCCCTGCACCACCGGCATGCCGTCGCGCATGATCGAGCC
This sequence comes from Pseudomonas sp. BF-R-01, assembly GCF_019946615.1. Classification (NCBI taxonomy): domain Bacteria; kingdom Pseudomonadati; phylum Pseudomonadota; class Gammaproteobacteria; order Pseudomonadales; family Pseudomonadaceae; genus Pseudomonas; species Pseudomonas sp. BF-R-01. Next base: position 14,013 of record NZ_JAGYFX010000106.1, on the reverse strand, counting down.
GTTGCGGTTGTCGCCGAAGCCACGGGTCATCACCGAATCCTGGGTGCTGCCCAGCGTGTTGCCCTGGGTGATGCCGCTGACGTTGGCCAGCGCGTCGTCGAGGTTGCGCGGTGCCTGATCGCGAATGACCTGGGCCGGGATGACGTTGACGGTCTGGGGGATTTCCTGGAGCAAGGCCGAAGAGCGCATCACCGAACTGGTCGGCGGCGGCTGGTAGCTCATGGTTTGATCCATCACCGAGGTGATGGTGGTGGCGCCGAGGTTCAAGGCGCCTTCGGTGGGCTGCGGTTCCAGCGCCATGGTGTGCGCATCGGTGCGACGGAAGGTCAAACCCGAACCGCTGAGCAAACGCTGGATCGCCTGTTCGGCGCTCATCTGCCCGCTGACCGCTGGCGCGGTCATGCCGTACGGCGCTTCATCGGTGTAGACCACGCTGATGCCGGTGATCCGGCTGAAGTCACTCAGGGCCTGGGGCAGCGGTTTGGCGGCCATCGCGAAGCTGAACTGCGTGCGCTGCTGCGTCGTGCCCGCTTCAGCGGCCAATGCCACGCTCAATGGCAGCAATGCCAATGCCGAAATGCTCAGCGCCGAAGCGCCCAACCACTGTTTGACCGAACCCGATTTTGCCCTGGACTTCATTGCTCATGACCTGTGTAGAACCGCTACGGATGCGAATGACTCGCAGTTTCAGTCACTACACGGATGGGGCTTGGGTTTACCTCACCATCATTTTGAAAATATTTTTTGCATTGAAGGATGTGGTGTCTGATCTGACGCCTTCGCGGGCAAGCCTCGCTCCTACAGGGATCGTGAAACCTGTAGGAGCGAGGCTTGCCCGCGAAGAGGCCGGACGCCTCAACGCAAAATAATCAAATGCCCCACAGCCTGCTGCTCAAACCCCATCACCCCCTGCAACGAACTCAACACCGCCTGCGGATCCTTGCTCGGGAAACTGCCACTGACCCGCCGCGCCGCCAGATCATCGTTGAGCAGCACAATCCGCCCCGGGTAGTAACGCCGCAGATCCTGCACCACGTCGGCCAGTGGCGCCTTGTAGTAATTGAGCCAGCCCTGACGCCACGCCAACTGCGCTTCGCTGTCCACGGCATGCAGTTTTTCCGCCGTGCCTTCGCCGTAAGCCACTTGTTGGCCGGCGGTCAGAATCTGCTGCTCGGCATGCTTGTCCGCCGTCACGCCAACCCGGCCGGACAACACCGTCACTTGCGCGCCGTGAGGCTGCAAACGCACTTCAAACTGCGTCCCCAGCACCCGCGCCTGGCCCTTTTCAGCCTCAACCACAAACGGCTCGCCGGTGTGCGTCACGCTGAAAAAACCAGCGCCGCGACGCAACTGCACGTGACGCTCACCGCGACTGAAATCCACCGCGATGGCGCTGTCGGCATCCAGCGTGACCTGCGATTGATCCGCCAGCGTGACGGTGCGAACTTCCCCCGGCGCCGACACATAGTCAGCACCCAGATCATCCACCCAGCGCATCGGCTGCCAGCCTGAACCGAGGCTGACCATCAACAACAGGCACGCAGCCATTGCCAGCGCTCCGGACCAGCGCCGAACGCTGCTGCGCCGCGAGCGATTCATCGCGTTGAGGTAACCCTGCAAGGCAAACGCGTCTTCGTTGGCCAGCGTCCGCGCCGGGCCTTCGCTCAATTCCCACACCACTTGCGCCTGGGCATAGGCCTCGGCATGCGCGGGATCGGCCTGCAGCCAATGGCTGAAAGTAGCCTGATCACCGCTGCTCGGCTGGTCATGCAGCAGACTCAGCCAGGCGAAAGCGGCCTGTTCCTGAGCGGGCGTCGGGGTGACGCGTTCGATGTGATTCACGGTGCTTTCCCTGGCGTGCGCGGTTCGGGGTCCCGCAGGCTAGCCTTGCAGGCTTCGAGGGCGCGCATCATATGTTTTTCCACGGCGCTTTGGGACAAACCCATGGCCTTGGCGATCTCGGCGTATTTGCGGCCATGGATGCGATTGAGCAAAAAGATCTGCCGCGTGCGCTCGGGCAACGCACGCAACGCCGCTTCGACATGGCGCAAATCGTTGCCGGCCTCCAGCGCCGCTTGCGGCTCGCTGCCGTGGCTGTCCGGTTGATCCGGTTGCCAGCCTTCAGTGACCCGCACCCGCGTGCCTTCGCTGCGCAAGTGGTCGATGGCAATGTTGCCGGCGCAACGCAACAGGTAGGTGCTGAGCTCTTCGACCTGCACCAGCGGCCGGCGCCAGAAGCGCAAAAACAAATCCTGCACCAGGTCCGCCGCCGTTGCCCGACAGCCGACGCGACGGTTCACCAGCGCTTCCATCTGCGAACGCTGGGACAGGAACACTTGCAGAAAATGCGCACGTGCTCCGCGAGGTTCGTCGTCATGGGAATCCGGAGGGCTAGTCATCATCGGGTCAGTACTGCGCAAACGCGGCAACGGGGCTGACGAGCAGGCTCAAAGCAGCCATCGACAGCGCCAGGCGCGGGCGATACGGCATCAACAGCACCAGCAGCAACGCGCTGAGCATCAACACCGCACACCATTCCACCAGGCCAAGTCCCCAGCCGGTCGAAGACACCGCCGCCCACAGAGACAAGATCAGCAACAGCCAGCCACCCAGTTTCAACAACCGGCGACGATGGGCCGTCGGTTTACCGCCCAACAGCTCGGCGTGATGTCGGTCCATCGATAAACACAGTGCGGTGAAACCGCCGTAACAGAGCAACAGCGACAGCAACATTCAGTTCGCCTCTCGCTCAAGGGTAATCGGTTGTGCACGCTGCCGGATGACGATCCTGGCCTGTCCCGAACGCTGCATTTTCCACGCAGCCCAGGCGAAAAACACACCGCTGCCCAGGCACGTCAGATCGAAACCGGCCATCGCCCAATCGCCCTGCGCCAACGTCACGCCCAAGTGATACGGCGTGGTCATGGCGTTCAGCAGCGGCATCGCGCCAAACAGCAATGCCACCAGTGCCAATTGCTCGATCCACGCCGTGCGGCCCCGGCGGACCATGGCATGCAGCACACTCAAACCCCAGACGATGAAGAAGCTGTTCACCTCCCAATCCGCACGTCCGGCCATGTCGACCGGCAACACCCGATTGGCCCAAAAGAACGCCGCCACCGCCACCATCAACCCGGACATGCTGGCGATATTCAGCACTTCCACCAGTCGCAATTCGAACGGCATCACGGCGCTTTTCGCGTGTTTGAGCTGACGCTTGCCGAGCCAGATCACCAGCCCGGTGCCAATCATCGCCGTGCCGGCCAACCCGCAAATGAAGTACAACCAGCGCAGCACGGGGCCGGCGAAATGGCCCATGTGCAAACCATAGAAACTGCCGGCAATCGCCCTCGGCAGCGATTGCTCCGGGGTCGTGCCGAGCAATTGCCCGGTCACGCCGTTGAAGGTCACCGCGCTGCCGAAGTCGTGAACTACACGGTCCGCGCCATCACGCACGAGCACCACCGAGGCATTCGCGTCGCCCGGATTGTTCACCGTCAGCCGCCCGACGCGCCCTCCCGACCACTGCTCGCGCGCCTTTTCCAGCAGCGGTGCCAGCGGCGCCAACTGCGCCGGTTTGTCCGCACGCTCCGGAGCCGTGGAAGCCGGGAACACCTCATCGTAAAACGCCCGCGCATCACCGTTGTACGCGGCAAGAATGCTCGCCGGCATCACCATCGACATGAAAATCACCAGGCTGCTGTAGGTGATCATCAGGTGAAACGGCAGCACCAGCACACCCACCGCATTGTGCCCGTCGAGCCAGGAACGCTGGCCCTTGCGCGGGCGGAAGGTGAAGAAGTCCTTGAAGATTTTCTTGTGGGTGATGATCCCGCTGATCAGCGCGACGAACATCACCATGGCGGCGATGGTCGACAACCAGCGGCCCCACGGATAAGGCATTTGCAGCTGAAAGTGGAAACGGTAGAAAAACTCGCCGCCGGTGGTTGCCCGGCCCTGCACTTCGGCGCCGGTTTGCGGGTCGAGGAGTTTTTCTGTGAACTGGCCGCGTTCGCCACGTTTGGCCGGGGTTTGCTGCCAGCGTACCGACAGGCCGGGTTCGCGGGCATCGGGCAGGTCGATGAGCCAGCGCGAGGCTCCCGGGGCGTGTTGCTGAAGATAGTTTTGCGCCACGGTCAGGCTGGCTTCGGAGGTCACCGAACGCGCAGGGATTTCCGGCTGCATCCAGTGGCTGATCTCATCCTTGAAATACGCGAGTGTGCCGGTGAGAAAAATCGCAAACAGCAACCAGCCGAAGATCAACCCGGCCCAGGTGTGCAACCAGGCCATGGCCTGACGAAAGCCCTCTTTCATGAGCGGCCCATCCAGTACGCGAGGCCCGAAATCGCCGCAAGCACCAGGCTTGGCACGATCAACCCGAGCCAGGCCCGCCATGCGCTGCGGCAGGCGAAGCACCAGATCACTGCGCCGAGGTAGGCCAGAAACGAAGTCATCATCCCGGTCACCACGGCGTCGGCGCGGGCCATGGGCACCCACAGCGTCAGGCTGACACTGGCCAGCGCCGCAACGATGTAGCCGCCCAGCACGGCGGCCAGCACCCGGGAGGTGACGGCCAATCGGTAGGACACGGGGATTACTTTCATGTTTCGACCTTGAAACCGGTGAGGCCTGGGGAAAATCACGAGGCCAGGGCGGCGATATTAATGATAAATATTCTCATACGCAAAAGAGATACGATCAACGCCGATTGCCGGAGCGAATTCGCGCCACTACAATGCGAACAATTCTTGTTCTCTAACGCATTAAAACGCGCTCGGAGTTACCGTTGCAGCCAGCCCACACCGTCGAAGTCCTCTATCACGCCCATCACAACTGGCTCACCGGTTGGTTGCGGCGCAAGCTCGGCTGCCCGGACAGCGCGGCAGATCTGGCCCAGGACACGTTCATGCGGGTGCTGACCGCACGAGACACGCCGCAGATCATCGAGCCGCGAGCGTTCCTCACCACCCTCGCCAAACGCGTGCTGTTCAACCACTACCGCCGTCAGGATCTGGAGCGCGCCTACCTCGACGCCTTGGCGCAGATGCCGGAAAGGGTCGCGCCGTCGGAAGAAGAACGGGCGATCATCCTGCAAACCCTGATGGAACTGGACCAGTTGCTCGACGGTTTGCCCCGCCTGGTCAAGCGCGCATTTCTGTTGGCCCAGGTCGATGGCCTGACGTACCCACAGATCGCCGCCGAGCTGGGGATTTCCATCGCCACGGTCAAGCGGCACCTGAATAAAGCGGCGATGCGCTGCTACTTCGCCCTATGAACGGCACCCCGGATTTTTCACCGCAAGTCGCCGAGCAGGCGGTGCAGTGGTTGATGAAAATGCAGCAAGGGCCGTTGAGCCCGCGCCAGCAAAACGCCTGGCAGCAATGGCTCGATGCGCACAGCGAGCATCAACGGGCGTGGGAGCATATTCAGCGGGTCAACCAGCGCCTGCGCGGTTTGTCTTCGCCGCTGGCGCATGCGGCCCTGAATGCACCGACGTCCAGCAGCCGGCGTCAGGCGCTGAAGTTGTTGCTGATTCTTGGTGCCGGTTCGGCCGTCACCTGGGGCATGCGCGAGCACAACCTGCTGCCACCGTTGATGGCCGACTACCGCAGCCCCATTGGCCAGCGACGCAAGATCGCGCTCGCAGACGGCAGCCAATTGCAACTCAACACCGCGAGTTCGGCGGATGTGCAGGTCGAGGGTCAGCAACGGCTGATCCGTTTGCTTGAAGGCGAGATGCTGCTGACAACGTCCAAAGCGTTTCAAGTGCGCACGGCACAAGGCTTATTGAAAACCGAAGGGGCGCGCCTGAACGTTCGGCAGTTTGCGGATCGCACTCAGGTCGCGGTGTTTGAAGGCCGTGTTGAATTGACGCCAGATGGAGGTTCACCCTGGGTACTGCAAAGCGCCCGGCAGTTGAGTTTTGATGCTCGCGGAATCGGCAACCCTGGGCCTCTGGACGCCAACAGCGGCGCCTGGGCCGACGGCATGCTGGTGGCTGCGCACATGCGCCTCGGGGATTTCCTTGAGGAACTTGGCCGCTATCGTCGCGGGCAGCTCAATTGCGATGCGAAAGTTGCGGACTTGTTGATATCCGGGACTTATCCACTGGACGACAGCGAGCGGATTCTCGATCTGCTGGAAATCAGCTTGCCGGTGAAGGTGAAGCGCTTTACGCGGTATTGGGTAACCGTCGAGGCGCGCGCCTGACTCTTGTAGGAGCCGGCTTGCTGCGGGCGGCGTTCCGACGATCGGCACGCCGCGGCCTGTCTGATACACCGCCTTCGCCGGCAAGCCTGGCTCCTACAGTTACGGTGTTTGTTCAGAAGTTCTGTGGCAGCGGGGTTGCTTGCGAAAGCCCCAAAAAATATTCACACATCCGTGAGCCGTTTTTCAGATCTGGCGTGACAGAGAAGGAAAGCCACCTTGATTCCACCTTCTCAGGATCGTCCTCCATGCACCCCACCCGCCTTACCCCGCTGGCCCGCACCTTGCGCCAACTCTTGCTGGGCGCCAGCCTGAGCTTCGGCGCGCTGCCACTCGTCCACGCAGACGATGCCAAGCCGTACCACATCGCGCCATCGTCGCTGGAAAACGCCCTCAACCAGTTCGGCCGTGAAGCCGGCGTGTTGATTTCGTTTGGCTCGCAAGTCACCAGCGGTGTGCAGAGTCGTGGCCTGGAGGGCAACTACACCGCCGAACAGGGCTTGAACGCCTTGCTCGAAGGCACCGGCCTGCAAGCCCGCGCCGAAGGCAACAACGCGTACAGCCTGCAACCGGTGGGCAATGCTGCGCTGGAGCTGGACACGTCCAAAGTGGTCGGCGACTGGCTCGGCGATGCGCAGCAAATCAACGTCTTCGAGCATCCCGGCGCGCGTGATGTGATCCGTCGCGAGGAGTTCGAACGCCAGGGCGCAACCCAGGCCAGGGACGTGCTCAACCGCATCCCCGGCGTCAACGCGCCGGACAACAATGGCACCGGCAGCCATGACATGGCACTGAACTTCGGGATTCGTGGTCTCAATCCGCGCCTGGCATCGCGCTCGACGGTGTTGATGGATGGCATCCCGGTGCCCTTCGCGCCTTACGGTCAGCCACAGTTGTCGTTCGCGCCGATCAGCATGGGCAACATGGACGCGGTCGACGTGGTGCGCGGCGGCGGCGCGGTGCGTTACGGCCCGCAAAACGTCGGCGGCGTGGTCAACTTCGTGACCCGCGCGATTCCCGACGAGCCCACGGTGAAAGGCGGTTTCCAGACCGAAACCAGCCCCTCCTCCAGCCACGACGGTTTCAAGACCACCGGCAACCTGCTGGCCGGCGGCACTGGCGACAATGGCCTGGGCGGCGCGTTGTTGTATTCCGGCACACGCGGTGGCGACTGGCGTGAACATAGCGACACCGAGATCGATGACCTGATTCTCAAAGGCAAATACCAGCTCGACGACGCCAACAGCTTCAATGCCATGGCCCAGTATTACGAAGGCAAGGCCGACATGCCCGGTGGCCTGAACGTTGCCGATTACGATGCCGATCCGTACCAGTCGACCCGCCCGAAGGATCAGTTCTGGGGCCGCCGGACGATGTTCAACTTCGGCTATCGCTATCAGGAAGATCGCCGCGAATTCACCGCTAACACCTTCTTCACCAAAACCCTGCGCAGCGGCTATCTGGATCAGGGCACGTTCCTGTCGCTGTCGCCACGCGAGTACTGGGTACGTGGCCTGGAAACCCGCTTCGCCCAAGGTTTTGATGTTGGCCCCACCAGCCACGAAGTCGGTGTCGGCTATCGCTACATCAACGAGGCCGGCCACGAACTGCGCTATCGCACGCCGATTGCCAGCAACGAGTATCCGACCACCAACAGCCGCAACGACCGTGATACACGCGGCGGCACCGAGGCCAACGCGTTCTTCGTCGATGACCGGATCGACATCGGCAAATGGACAGTGACGCCGGGCATCCGCTACGAAATGATCGAATCGCAACAGACCAACAACCTGACGAACGAGAAGTACAAGGGCGACTACAACACCGCCCTGCCCGCGCTGAACGTGCTCTATCACCTGACCGACAGCTGGAACCTCTACGCCAACACCGAAGGTTCGTTCGGCAGCGTGCAATACAGCCAGATGCCAAACCGCGTGACCAGCGGCGAAGTCAAACCGGAAAAGGCGCGCACCTGGGAACTGGGCACCCGCTACGACAACGGTGCGTTACGCGCGGAAATCGGCGCGTTCCTGATCAACTTCGACAATCAGTACGAAAGTAATCAGACCAACGATTCGGTGATCGCTCGGGGCGAGACTCGCCATCAGGGCATCGAAACCAGCGTCAACTACGCACTCGATGATGTGAGCCCGGCACTGGCCGGTTTCGATGTCTACGCCACGTACGCCTATGTGGACGCGACCATCCGCGAAGACGGGCCGAACAAGGGCAATCGTGTGCCGTTCTCCTCGAAACACAAGGGCACCGTGGGCGTCGGTTACACCGAAGGTGCGTGGAAGTTGAACCTGGACAGCAGCTATCAGAGCGACCAGTTTGCCGACAACGCCAATACGTCGAAAGAAAGTGCCGACGGCAGCACGGGCACGATTCCTGGCTACATGCTGTTCAGCAGCCGCGCGGCGTATGACTTCGGGCCGAAGTTGTCGGATTTGAATGTGGCGGTGGGGGTGAAAAACATCTTCAACCACCAGTACTTCACACGCTCGTTCGATGACAACAACAAGGGCAAGTACGTCGGAGAACCGCGGACGGTGTATGTGCAGACGTCGGTAGCGTTCTGATCTGAAACTGAACAGCCTCGCTGCAATTCACCCCTGTAGGAGCGAGGCTTGCCCGCGAAGGCGATTTAACGAGCGACATATGCGCTGGATTTCCGGGCCTCTTCGCGGGCAAGCCACGCTCCTACAAGGAATCGCGGCGCTGCGATAATCGGCACAAACAACAACGGGCCTGCAATGCAGGCCCGTTTTTCGTTGGGACGTTAAATCAGGCGTCAGCCGTTTTGTGCAGCCTGTTCGTTCTCGAGAAACTCGTCTTCCAGCAGCGCATCGGCTGCACGCCTCTCGAACGGCACCACAGCGGCACGTGGTTTGCCCCGCAGTTTGCCGAACAGATGTTCCAGTGCATGTTCGAGTTTTTCAGCCGCACCGTCGATCGCCAGTTCCAGGTTTTCGGCTTTATGGGTGACAGAAATCGGTTGGTGGCCTTTTGGCCGCGCTTCCAGCTGGCAGCGCAAATCATGGGGACCGGGCTTGTCGCCGTTCTCGTCCCGCAGATGGACCTCGACGCGTGTCAGGTCCTCTTCATAACGTTCGAGCGTGCTCTCAATGGTAGTACGTACCCACTCCTCCAGTCGGATGCTGCTTTGAATATGGTTATCGCTGTTGACTTGGATTTGCATAGTTCATCCCTTATTTCAGCTAGCTCGCGAGAGGCCCTTCGGCTGGCCCTTGGGCGTCATCACCGTGACCTCTTGGTTACACAATCGGTCTGTACGCCGAACAATTCAACCCCTGAAAAAAGATAAATTTTCATACGCAAAAAAAGCCGGACAAGGAGCAAAAGCGCTGTTAAGGTCGGGAGTTGGGTCGCTTCACTTCTTTGTCATAATTACTCACATCTGCCGCTCCGCCAGCGGGTGCAGGCTGCGAAAAACACCCGCCTCCTCTACCAGCCAGTCATGTACCGCGCGCACGCCCGGATGGCTCAGCGCCCCCGGCGCATACAGCAACACGTAACGTTTGTGATTGGGCACCGCCAGACCGAACGGCACAATCAACGTCCCGCGCTCCAGCTCATCGTTCAACAGCGTTCGCCGCGCAATCGCCACGCCCATGCCGGCAATCGCCGCTTCGATGGTCAGGTGATTGCGATTGAACGTGTGCCCGCGCCGCACGTCCGCGCCTTCGAAACCGATGGCGTTGAGGTAGAACTCCCACTCCGCGTACTCGTAACTGCCGCGCCAGGCCGTAATGTCGTGCAACAGCGGAAAGTGCGACAGGTCTGCCGGGCCATGCAAAGGCGGCCGTCCGCGCAACAGACTCGGCGCACAGACCGGGAAAATCTGTTCGTCGAGCAAGGTTGTGGATAACAAGCCAGGGTAGCTGCCGTCGTTCAGGTCGATGGCCAGGTCAAAGTCGCCCTCGTGCAACGGCACGCTGCTGTCCTCGGCCACCAGGCGCAACTGAATGTCCGGAAATCGCTGCTGCAAGCGCGGCAGTCGCGGGGTCAGCCATTTGCTCAGGAACGATGGAATCGACCGCACCCGCAAAATCCCGCTGATCATTCCCGCATCCAGTCGTCGCAATTCCGCGTCGATGCTGCCGTAAGCCTCGTTGACCGTAATGGCCAGTCGCTGGCCTTGCGCGCTCAACTCCACGCCCCGGGCACGCCGGTGGAACAGTCGAAACCCCAGCCGCTCTTCCAGTTGTCGGATCTGCTGACTGACCGCCCCCGGCGTGATGTGCAGTTCTTCGGCGCAGCGGGTGAAGGACAAGTGCCGTGCGGCACAGGAAAACACGTGCAGCCAGACGTAAGTCTGGGCGTGCAATTGGCGACTCATTGTTTAGTCCTGCTAAAGGCTGTCTTAGGAAGTTTCGTTGGTCACGTAGGACCGAGGTAGGCAGTATCGCCGACATTGCGCTTGTCCTACAAAAATGGCAGCGATTTCTCTTCCATTGCTTGTATAGGCTTTAGCATGGCTATCAGTGTTTTTGATCTTTTCAAAGTCGGCATCGGTCCGTCCAGTTCTCACACCGTCGGCCCGATGCGCGCCGCCGCGACCTTTGCCCAGGCACTGATTGACCAGCATTTGCTGGACGCCGTACGCCGAGTGGAAATCCGCCTGTACGGCTCCCTTTCCGCCACCGGCGTCGGCCACGCCACCGACCGCGCCTGCGTCATGGGCCTGATGGGCGAATGGCCGGACAGCATCGACCCGTCCAGCATCGACAGCCGCATCAAAACCCTGCTTGAGACCGGCGAGCTGAATCTCGCCGGCAAAAAAACAATTGCCTTCAACTGGCAACGCGATCTCCTGCTGCTCGACGAGAGCCTGCCCTACCACCCCAACGCCATGTCGCTGACAGCTTTCGGCGACACCGGTGAGCTGTCGGAGCAAACGTACTACTCGATCGGCGGCGGTTTCATCATTGAAGCGGCCGAAGCCGAGTCCGGCATCGCGCCGACCAGCGACGTGGTGCTGCCGTATGATTTTTCCAGCGCCGCCGAATTGCTCAAGCTCTGCAATCAGCATGGCCTGCGGGTTTCCGAGTTGATGATGGCCAACGAACGGGCCTGGCGCAGCGAAGCCGAAATCCGTCAGGGCTTGCTGCACATCTGGTCGGTGATGCGCGAGTGCGTCGAGCAGGGTTTACGCCACGAAGGCATCCTGCCCGGCGGTCTGAATGTTCCGCGCCGCGCAGCGAAATTGCACCGCAGCCTGTTGGAAATCGGCAAGCCGAATGTCATCACTTCGACACTGTCTGCGATGGAATGGGTGAACCTGTTTGCCCTCGCCGTGAACGAAGAAAACGCCGCCGGCGGACGGATGGTCACCGCGCCTACCAACGGCGCGGCCGGGATCATTCCCGCCGTCCTGCACTACTACATGAAATTCAACCCGGACGCGTCGGACGACGACGTCGTTGCGTTCTTTTTGGGCGCCGCGGCCGTAGGCATTCTCTGTAAGAAAAACGCTTCGATCTCCGGCGCCGAAGTCGGCTGTCAGGGCGAAGTCGGTTCGGCGTGCGCCATGGCTGCCGCCGGTCTGGCCGACGTACTGGGCGCCACGCCCGAGCAACTGGAAAACGCCGCCGAAATCGGCCTGGAACACAACCTGGGCCTGACCTGCGACCCGGTCGGTGGCCTGGTGCAAGTGCCGTGTATCGAGCGCAACGCCATCGCGGCCGTGAAGGCGATCAACGCCACGCAAATGGCCCTGCGCGGCGACGGCAAACACTTCATTTCCCTGGACCGGGTGATCCGCACCATGCGCGATACAGGCGCCGACATGCACGACAAATACAAAGAGACTTCACGGGGCGGCCTGGCTGTCAGCTGGGTGGAGTGCTGAGGAGCATTCCCGACCGTCCGCAACACGTGAGCCCGAGCAAGAATAATAACGAGGCCAATAACGATGACCGATGTACGTACACCTGCTGCCGATAATCCTGCTGTAGACCTGACACGCAATACAGAAACAGCCCACAAGGGCTGGAGCAAACACGACACCACCTGGATGCTGGGCCTCTACGGCACGGCGATTGGCGCCGGCACGCTGTTCCTGCCGATCAACGCTGGCGTGGGTGGCTTCTGGCCGCTGCTGATCCTGGCGGTGCTGGCGTTTCCAATGACCTTCTTCGCCCACCGGGGCCTGACTCGCTTCGTGCTGTCGGGACGCTCCGGGGACATCACTGAAGTGGTGGAAGAGCACTTCGGCATCGGTGCCGGCAAGCTGATCACGCTGCTGTATTTTTTCGCGATCTTCCCGATTCTGCTGGTGTACAGCGTGGCGCTGACCAACACCCTCAGCAGTTTCATGGAGCACCAGTTGCACATCGCCCCGCCACCTCGGGCGGTGCTGTCTCTGGGGCTGATCCTTGGTTTGATGGCGATTGTGCGCTGCGGCCAGGGCGTCATCGTCAAATGCATGAGCGTGCTGGTTTACCCGTTCGTCGCGGCGTTGCTGCTGCTCGGTATCAGTCTGATTCCGAACTGGAACGGCGCGTTCTTCGCCACCGCCGGTGAAGGCATGCCGATGCCGCTGTTCTTCAAAACGCTGTGGCTGGCGATCCCGGTGATGGTGTTTTCGTTCAACCATTCGCCGATCATCTCCGCCTTCGCTGTCGATCAGAAGCAGCGTTACGGCGAGCAGGCCGAGCGCAAGAGCAGCGGCATCCTCGCCATTGCCCACGGGATGATGGTGGTGACCGTGATGTTCTTCTGTTTCAGCTGCGTGTTGGCCCTGTCCCCGGCTGATCTGGCGGCGGCGAAGGCACAGAACATCTCGATCCTGTCGTACCTGGCCAACCACTTCCAGACCCCGGTCATTGCCTACGCAGCGCCGCTGATTGCGCTGGTGGCGATCACCAAATCCTTCCTAGGCCACTACATCGGCGCCAGCGAAGGCTTTCAGGGTCTGATCGTGAAAAGCCTGCGTGGTCGTGGCCGGGTGATGTCGGCGAGCTGGCTGAACCGCATGACTGCAGTGTTCATGATCCTCAGCTGCTGGGCCGTGGCCACTTTCAACCCGAGCATCCTTGGCATGATCGAAACCCTCGGCGGGCCGATCATTGCGTGCCTGTTGTTCCTGATGCCGATGTACGCCATCCGCCGCGTGCCGGCTTTGCGCCAGTATTCGGGCCAGGCGTCGAACGTGTTTGTGGTGTTGATCGGTCTGATTGCACTGTCTGCGATCATCTACTCATTCATGCCCTGAAACGGGCAAAGTTCTTGTAGGAGCGAGCCTGCTCGCGATGGTCTCGAGAGCGCCACGTTTACCCGGTAAACACGCGTTATCGTTGACGAACATCGCGAGCAAGCTCGCTCCTACATTGTCCGACAATCTTTCCGGCATGCCCCTTGCTACATCCCTGACGAGGCAAAAAGGATGTTTGAAAACCTCAGCGAGCGACAGGCCAATGGTCCGGTGTTGCGAACCAACCCGATCATGGCCGGTCAACAACTGCACGTTCAATCAGGCGGTGACGCATCATGGACAACCCTTTTCAGCTCATTACCGATGCCTTTGCACCGGATTACCAGATCAACCTGAGCATTCAGGGGCTGGACGGCAGCATCATGCTGACCCTCTCCAACAGCGGCCGCGTCGTGGCCAAGCGAATGATCAGCGCCGAACAACGCAATGACCCCAAGCGCCTCAAACGCCTGGTGCAAAGTATTCAATTCGGCATCGCCATCGAGCAGGGTCACAGCGCAATGACCATCCTCGAAGCCATGACCGACAGCGACAATCGCACCCCGCCGCCGCCATCGACCAAAGCC
>NZ_JAGYFX010000105.1:0-19732 GCF_019946615.1 Pseudomonas sp. BF-R-01 | reverse complement strand
AGGCACTTCTGGGCAAGACCGCTCCCACAGGGGGATCAGTGCTGAGCCTGGGGAACCTGTTCCATCTCGAGAATCGCGCTGCTCACTTCTTCCGGCACCTTCACGAAAATGCTGTATTTCGCGCCCTCCATGGCCTCGAAGGCGATCAGCTTTTCCACCAGCGGTCCGTTCAGCACCTTGCCGGCGTTGAGCAACAGCATGCCGTTGTCGGCGTTGAGGTTGCGCGCCAGGACCATCCCTGCCGCCAATTCCCGGGTGGTCATGACCTTGACCATCGGATCGGCCAGGGACACATCGCTCAGGTACGCGGCACACACCTTGATGAAATCCTCCACCATCTCGGGGTCGTAGAGTTTTCCGGCGTAGCTGCGGATATACACCAGCGCCTCATCGCTGTTCATCTGCCGCTCCAGGATCAACCCGCGTTGCAACTCGATGAAATCCACTGCCAGTTTCAACAGCCGGGAACCGACCGGTATCGCTTCGCCCCTGAGCCGGTCGGGAAAACCGCTGCCGTCCCAACGCTCCTGATGGTGAAGAATCAGACGGGCAGCGTCCTTCATCGGATCGAGCGTCATCAACAGGGATTCGCTCTGCTTCGGGTAATTGCGATAACGCTCGCGATCATTGTGATGCAACAGGTCCGCGGGGGCGGTCATCATGCTGTCGGTCCAGCTCAGCTTGCCGATGTTGTAGAGCGCCGCCGCCATGGTCAGGTCGCGGCTGGTGCCTTCGTCCAGGCCATGAAGTTTGCAGTACACCCGCACCAGCTCGATGATCTGGCGGTTGGTCTGCTTGGCCGGCGGCATGCGCAGGTTGGCCAGCAGCGAGAACATTTCGGTACCGGTAACGTAGCTGTGCTTGAGCTCTTCGTAGGCCAGGTCGAGCATGTCGGCGGTCTGCTGCAACTCAGCGGTGCGGGAGGCGACGCGTTTGTCCAGGGTGATGTTGAGCAGCTTCAATTCCTGATTCTGATCCCACGTTTCCTGGACCAGACGCAACCGTTCACGCTCGGAATGCTGATACGCGAGTGATTGTCGCAGGACCAGCAGCATTTCCTCATCGTGCCAGGGTTTGCTGATGTAACGGTGAATCTGCCCGTCATTGATGGCTTTGATAATGGCTGACGGGTCGGCATAACCGGTCAGCATGATGCGCACTGTATCGGGGTAATGCTGGTGGATGAGGGCCAGCAGCGTGGCGCCGTCCATGTTGGGCATGCGCGCGTCACTCATCACCAGGTCGATGGGCTGCTGCGCCATGATTTCCAGGGCCTGGGCACCGCTGGTGGCCAGTAACACGTCGTAGGGCTGGCCGCGCAACAGTCGACGCAGGCTGTTGAGGATGGACTCCTCATCGTCGACCAGCAGCACTTTGGGTTTATAGGTGGACCTCGTGGGGAGTTGCTCTTCCATGGCATTACCTCGGGCGAAAACGGTTACAGCGATATGTCGGGAACCGGGCAAACATCCCCTATTGCCGGATCCTGACCTACAGGCTAGATGATTTTCGACCCACCACCGCAATGATTCGTTTCAGTCGGTTGCGCGAAGTCTGATCCGGGCGACTATGCTCACGTCACTCGGATCCATTATCTGTACGCTCGGCCAAGTGGTCAGGGAAAGGATGCCCCTTATGAACACGGTGTATCAAAACGCTGTCGGTCCCGGCATATGGCGATGAATACGCTGTTGTCGCGGACCAATCGTCGGATTCTTATCGTCGACGACACCGCTTCAATCCACGAGGACTTCATCAAGATCCTCAGCCCGCCTTCGTTTGACGACGACAGCCTGACCAGCGCTGAAAATGCCCTGTTCGGCACCACGGCGGCCATCACGTTGCAGAGCTTCATCCTAGATTCGGCGTTTCAGGGCCTTGAAGCACTGGACAAGGTCGAGACGGCCCTGGCCAACGACCTGCCTTATGCGATGGCCTTCATCGACATGCGCATGCCGCCGGGCTGGGACGGCCTGGAAACCATCGAACGGCTGTGGCAGGTCGATCCGAAGCTGCAAGTGGCGCTTTGCACGGCCTACTCCGACTATTCCTGGGAAGACATCGACGAGCGCCTGGAACTCGGCGACCGCCTGCTGATTCTCAAGAAACCGTTCGATGCCATCGAAATCCGCCAGATGGCCAGCGCGCTGACCGCCAAGTGGCAAATGACCGAAGACGCGGCGCTGAAGATGTCGCTGCTCGAACAAGCGGTCGAGGAGCGTACCCGGGAACTGTCCGATGCCAACATCATCGTGCAGAACAGCCCGACCATTCTCTATCGGCTGCGGGGCGAACCGTCGTTTCCACTGATGTACATCTCGCACAACATCACCAAATACGGGCATGTCGCGGCGAAACTGGTGGCCTCGGCCAACTGGGCCCGGGAGCTGATTCATCCTGACGATCAAGCGAAGGTCGACACGGCGATGGCGCGGGTGCTGGACCGCCATGCCGCCGGAGCGTCCATCGAGTTTCGGATGCGCACTGGCGAAGGGGCCTGGCGCTGGGTGGAAAACCGCTACATCCCGGTACGCGACGATGAAGGCCGGCTGCTGGAAGTCGAAGGCATCATCATCGACATCACCGAGCGCAAGCTGGCCGAGGAGAAAATCTTCCTGCTGGCGCGCACCGACGGGCTGACCGGGCTGGTCAACCGCGCGACGCTGATCGAACGGCTGCACCAGGCCTTCGCCGCTGCGCGTCGTGGCGCGACCCCGTTTGCCATCTTTTATCTGGACCTGGATCACTTCAAACGCATCAACGATACCCTCGGGCACCCGGTGGGCGATCTGTTGCTGCAAGAAGTCGCCCGGCGGATCAAGGCGTGTGTACGTGAGAACGATATCGTCGCCCGCCTTGGCGGCGACGAGTTCGCGATCCTGCAACTGGACGTCAGCGACCCGACCCACTCCGCGTCCCTGGCCACCAAGGTCCGCGACGCGCTGGTGCTCCCCTACTCCCTGGCCGGCAACGATGTCCGGGTGTCGGTCAGCATCGGCATCAGCAGCTACAGCCCGGCCTGCACCAGCGCCGACGGCCTGCTGACCCAGGCCGACATGGCGCTCTATCGCTCCAAGGAAAAGGGCCGAAACCAGTACCACTTCCACTCCGAAGAGATCAATCAGGAGATGGTCGAGCGCATGACCATCGCCAGCGAATTGAGAGAGGCCATCGAGCACGATGAACTCGAACTGCGTTACTGGCCGGAAGTGGACCTGAGCAGCGGCAAGATCCTCGGGATGGAAGCGCAGGTCACCTGGAATCACCCCGGGCGCGGCTTGCTGGAAGCCTCCGCGTTCCTGCCTGCCGCCGAAAAGACCGGCACCATCATCGCCCTCGGTCACTGGGTACTCGATCGCGCCTGCCGGCAAATGCGCCAGTGGCGGGATGAAGGTGTCGCGCCTCCGGTGATTGCGATCAAGCTGTCCCTGGCCCAGCTCAAGAGCGGCCCGGAACTGATTTATGACGTGCTGCGCACCACCGCGCGCTGGGAGCTCTGCGCCTGGGACCTGCGCTTCGACGTCACCGAGGCGACGCTGGCCCAGACCAAATGGACCCACAACGATGTGCTGCCGCGCCTGCGGGAGCTGGGGGTGAAGATTGCCATCGACGACTTCGGCACCGAATATTCGTCGTTCGATTACCTCAAGACCTATCAGGTCAATCACCTGAAGCTCGCTCAACCTTTCATCGATACCGCCGCCCGCGACCCGGCCAGTGCCAACACCTTGCGCGCCATTATCAATTTCGCCCGGGAGGTAGGGATCGGAATCATCGCCGAAGGTGTCGAAACCCAGGAACAGCGCAGTTCATTGATGGCCACCGGGTCGCCGATGAACGCCCAGGGTTACTTCTTCAGCAAAGCGGTCAGCAGCCAGCAGGCCGCCGAGCTGCTGAAAGCCGGAAGCATCGTGCCGATCCGGGACAACCCGCAGCGGTCCACGGAGGACAAAGGATGAAAGTGCCTTGCGTGCGGACCAACCGGCGCATCCTGATCGTCGACGACACGCCTTCGATTCATGATGACTTCCGCAAGATCCTCGGCCCCGAAACCGACGATGAACAGACCCTCGCTGGCACAGAAGCCGCACTGTTCGGCACGCCGCACACGGATCGCCTGACGTTTCAGCTCGACTCGGCGTACCAGGGGCAGGAAGCCCTCGAACTGGTCAAACACGCATTGGCTGAAGGTCGCCCCTATGCGCTGGTGTTCACCGACATGCGCATGCCGCCGGGCTGGGACGGCCTGGAAACCATCAAGCAAATGTGGCAAGCCGACCCGCACCTGGAAATCGCGCTGTGCACCGCTTTTTCGGATTACACCTGGGAAGCCATGACCGAACGACTGGAGTTCGGCGACCAGATGCTGGTGCTGAAAAAGCCCTTCGACAGCCTGGAAATCCGCCAGATGGCCAGTGCCCTGACCTGGAAATGGCAGATGGCGCAGGACGCGGCGATGAAAGTGCTGAGCCTGGAGCAAACCATCGAGGCGCGGGTTCACGAGCTGCTCAAGGTGTCGCACTTGCTGCAGTACGACGTGTTGACCGAGTTGCCCAACAGCACGTTGCTGGGTGACCGGTTGAACCAGTCGCTGGCCCTTTCACGACGCAATGACAAACAACTGGCAGTGATGTTTCTGGGGCTCGACCGCTTCAAGCGCATCAACAATGCGCTCGGCCATCCGGCCGGAGACGAGATGTTGAAACAGGTCAGTCGCAATCTGGTGGCCACCGTGCGCGAGTCGGATTCGGTGTTTCGCTATGGCTCCGACGAATTCGTGGTCATCCTCGCCGACATTCGCCACCCTCAACAGACCAGGGGCATCGCCGAAAAACTCTTGAACGCCATTCGCATCCCCCTGCATATCGCTGGCCACGACTTGAGCGTGACCGCGAGCCTGGGCATCAGCATTTATCCCGATGATGGCCTCGAAGCGATCGAGCTGATCAAAAAAGCCGAGACCGCGATGCGCAACATCAAGGAAATCGGCCCGAATGATTTCAGCTTTTTCATCGATGAAATGAACCAGCGCGCCAGGGATCAGCAAAGTATCGAAACCGGTATTCGCCTGGCGCTGGAGCGCAACGAGTTTGTCCTGCACTACCAACCCAAACTGGACCTGAGCAGTGGTCAGGTGGTTGGTGCCGAGGCGTTGATCCGCTGGCAGAAACCGGGGCACGGGTTGATCTACCCCTCGGAGTTCATCGGTGTGGCCGAAGACAGCGGTCTGATCGTGCCGCTGAGCAAATGGGTGCTGGCCGAGGCCTGCCGGCAGGCCTGCGCCTGGCAAGCCGAAGGGCTGCCAAAAATATGCATGTCGGTGAATATGTCGGCCATCGATTTCCGCCAGCGCGACTTTGTCGACGGCATCGGACTGACCCTCGAACAAACCGGCCTGGAACCGGCGTTGCTGGAACTGGAAATCACCGAAGGCGTGTTGATGCAAAACATCGACACCACCGTCACCGCCCTGACCCGACTCAAAGTCATGGGTATCCGGCTGGCCATCGATGACTTCGGCACCGGCTACTCCAGCCTCAGCTATTTGCGGCGTTTTCCCATTGACGTGTTGAAAATCGACCAGTCGTTCATTCGCGGTTTGAGCACCGACAGCAACGACGCCGCACTGGTCAGCGCCATCATCAGCCTGGGCCGCAGCCTCAAGCTGACCATCATCGCCGAAGGGGTGGAAACCCTCGAACAGCTGGATTTCCTCAAGGCCCATCGATGTGAAGAAGGCCAGGGTTACTACTTCAGCAAAGCCGTCGAACCGGACGCCTTCGCCCGATACCTTGAGTCGGTGAAACCTGCTCCATTTACCGCCACGTGAACGATGCGCAACGACACACGGGCTATCAGCCAAGGAATTATCAGATGTCGCCGTCCATTCACTACCTGCTCCTGGTGCCGCTGCTCGGGTTCTGTCTGAGCACCGTCGCCGCGCCGCTGGACGAACCCCTCAAGCCACTGCCAACGGCGCCTGCACAGAATCCTCTGCGCGTCGAACTCGGTCGCCAGTTGTTCAATGAAACGCGGTTGTCGGTCAACAACACGCTGTCCTGTGCCAGTTGCCATCGACTGGAAAACGGTGGGGCCGATACCCAGGCGTTTTCCATCGGCTTCGCCGGTCAGCCAGTGACGATCAACACCCCCAGCGTGTTCAACGCCACCCTGAATTTCCGGCAGTTCTGGAACGGGCGCGCCGACACCCTGGAATCCCAGGTCCATGAAGTGGTGAAAAGCCCCAGCGAAATGGGCAGCAACTGGGAGCACGTAGTGGAAGTGCTGTCCGCAGACACGGGTTACCGCAGCGCATTTACCAACGCCTACCCGGACGGCGTGACCATGAACAATGTGCAAAACGCCCTGGCCACTTACGAACGAACGCTGCTCAGCAGCAACTCGCGGTTTGATCAGTATCTGCTGGGTAACACCGACATCCTCACGACCGAGGAAAAGTACGGCTACCAACGCTTCAAGGATTATGGCTGCATCGCCTGCCATCAAGGCGTGAACATCGGCGGCAACATGTTCCAGAAGTTCGGCGTCATGGGCGATTACTTCAAGGTTCGCGGCAACCCGACCGACTCCGACCTGGGTCGCTATCTGGTGACCAAGGATGAAGAGGACCGCAACGTGTTCAAGGTACCGAGCCTGCGCAATGTCGCGGTGACCGCACCGTATTTTCACGACGGCTCGGCCAACACGCTGGAAGAAGCGGTGGACGTGATGTTCAAGTTCCAGCTCGGTCGCATTCCTTCCGCCGAGGACAAAACCCTGATCATCAAATTCCTCAAGACCCTGACCGGTGAGTGGGGAGGCAAACCCTTATGAAAATGTCCCGCCGTCGCAGCCTCGCACTGCTGGGCGTCGTCGCTTTGTTACTGGCCTCGACGCTGCTGTTCCTGTACCTCAAGTCGAATTCGAACGAGACGTCGACCTACGCCGAATCCCGGGACCTGATCGGCCGGATCAAACAGCTCAACGCGCAATGGGAAACCGAGATTCTCAAGGCCAGGATCGCCACCAACCACAACTACGATCCGTTGGTCGCGCCGCTGACCGAGATGACAAAGCTGTGGGAGCGGTTCGACACCATGGAGTCGAACCACGGCCGCAACGACTCGCCGATCTGGCGCGCCAGCCATGATGCGTACCTGGCCGCCATCGAGGAAAAGACCCGGCTGGTGGAACAGTTCAAGTCCCACAACGCGCTGCTGCGCAACTCACTGGCGTTCCTGCCCACCGCCGAGGACGACATTCAGGAGCCCCTGGCCCGGTTGGTGGATGGCGACAAACTGCAACTGCAGAACATCGCCACCGACACTTACGATTTGCTGCTCAGCAGCCTGGAGTTCGCCCAGGTCACTTCCGACGACAAGGCCGCTGACATTCTGGTCGGGCTGAACAAGCTAGGGGTGAACAAGCTGCGCCTGCCCGAGCAGTTTCACAGCCCGATCGATATTCTGAGCACCCACATTTCACTGATTCTGCGCGAACAACCGGTGGTCAACCGCTTGCTGGGAAATATCGAAGCGATTCCCGTCGCCGAGCGTCTGGACGACATCACCAGCCTGTTGAACAAGGACCAGCAACAGGCCGATGTGGTCGAGCAGCGTTATCACTTTTACATGCTGGTGTTCTCGGTGTTGCTGGTCCTGTTGCTGGTGTACCTGGCTATTCACTTGATGCGCAGTTTCAGCATTATCAATCGCGTCAACAGAGCCCTGAAAAACGCCAATGACGAACTGGAATTGCGGGTAGAAGAACGCACCCGTGAACTCAAGGATACCCAGAGCGAGCTGCTCGACACCGCGCGGCAGGCCGGCATGGCCGAGATCGCCACCAACGTGCTGCACAACGTCGGCAACGTGCTCAACAGCGTCAACATCTCGGCCGACCTGGTCTCGCGCAAACTGCGCGCCAGCAAGGCCCAGGGGCTGGGCAAAGCCATGCAATTGATCAACGAACACCCCGGCGACCTCGGCACCTTCCTGACCCAGGACGAGAAAGGCAAGTTGCTGCCCGGCTACCTCAACCAACTGGTCGAAGCCATCGCCCTCGAACAGCAAGGCATGAGCGACGAACTGGCCCAACTGAGCAAAAGTGTCGACCACATCAAGGACATCGTCGCCACCCAGCAATCCTACGCGGGCGCCAACAGCCTGGTGGAGCCGCTGCACATCAGCGAATTGCTGGAGGATGCCCTGCGCATGAACTCCGGCGCGCTGACCCGGCATCACGTCACGGTGGTCAAGGAGTACGGCGAGGTGCCGCAGGTCATGGGCGACAAGCACCGGTTGCTGCTGATCCTGATCAACCTGATCAGCAACGCAAAGTACGCGATGTCCGACCTCAGCAACCGCCCGCGACAGATGACCCTCGGGGTCAAAGTGGTCGACGACGCCACGCTGCAAGTCAGCGTCAAGGATGACGGCGAAGGCATCGCCCCGGAAAACATGACGCGCATCTTTGCCCACGGCTTTACCACCCGCAAGGAAGGTCACGGCTTTGGTCTGCACAGTTGCGCACTGGCAGCCATCGAGATGAATGGCCACCTCACCGCCCACAGTGACGGGCCGGGCAAGGGCGCACTGTTCACCCTGCAGATCCCGCTGAAAACCGTCATGGAGGAGGCATGAGCGAATTGTCGAACCGCCGCATTTTGCTGATCGATGACACGCCGTCCATTCATGTGGATTTCCGCAAGATCCTCACGCCGACGCCCGTACAGACCGTCGAGCTGGACGAGATGGAGGCCGCGCTGTTCGGCAGTGAAGTGAAATCCGCCCGCGCGCTGTTCGAGCTGGATTCGGCGTATGGCGGCCAAGAGGGTCTGGGCAAACTCCAAGAAGCCTTGCAGCAAAACCAGCCCTACGCGCTGGCCTTCGTCGACATGCGCATGCCCGAAGGCTGGGACGGCGCACAAACCATCGAGCATCTGTGGCAGGAAGACCCGCGCCTGCAAGTGGTGGTGTGTACCGCCTACTCCGACTATTCCTGGGATGAACTGCTGGACCGTTTGCAGGCGCACGACCGTCTGCTGATTCTGAAAAAACCGTTCGACAACATTGAAGTCCAGCAGATGGCCAACACCCTGCTGACCAAATGGGACATGACCGAACGGGCCTTTGTGCAGATGAGCCACCTGGAGCATCTGGTGGACCAGAGAACGACACAGTTCAAACAGGCCAGTGAGGCATTGCAACGGGAAATCGACGAACGCAAACAGCTTGAATCGCAATTGGTGCAGTCGGAAAAACTCGCGTCACTGGGGCAACTGGCGGCCGGCGTCGCCCATGAAATCAACAACCCCATCGGCTTCATTTCCTCCAACCTCGGCACCCTCGATGGCTATTTCAAACAGCTGCAGGAAATGCTCGACGCTTATCGGGATGCGGAAGAGGCGATCGGTTCCGGCGAGCTGGTCGAGCGCTTGCAACAGCTGCGTGAGCGGATCGAACTGGAATTCCTGCGCGACGACATCCCGTTGCTGATCAAGGAATCCAAGGACGGCATCAGCCGCGTCGGGCAGATCGTCAAAGACCTGAAGGAATTCTCGCGGGTGGACTCCAACCAGGAATGGCAATGGGCGAATCTGCAGCAAGGCATCGAATCGACGCTGAACATCGTGGCCAATGAACTGAAGTACAAGGCCGATGTGGTGAAGGACTATCAGCACCTCCCCGACATCGAATGCCTGCCCTCGCAGATCAACCAGGTGATCATGAACCTCATCGTCAACGCCTCGCAGGCCATCGGCCCGGAACGTGGCACCCTCACCCTGCGCACGGGCATCGACGGTGAAAAGGTGTGGATCGAAGTCGCCGACACCGGCACCGGCATCCCGCCGGCCAGCCTGCAAAAAATCTTCGACCCGTTCTTCACCACCAAACCGGTGGGCCAGGGGACCGGGCTGGGGTTGTCCCTGTCCTATGGCATCGTGAAGAAACACCGGGGGGACATTTCGGTGGTGAGTGAAGTCGGCGCTGGCAGCACTTTCCGCGTCGAATTGCCGATCCACCAATCAAAACCCACTGCCTGAACACAGCCCCCCCTGTAGGAGCTGGCTTGCCAGCGATGGCAATCTCAAGACCTACGTAAATGTTGAGACCGCCATCGCCGGCAAGCCGGGCTCCTACAGGAGTTCGGCGTACCTCAGGTGGCTTCCTGAAAATCCATCTCCGGTGGCTGGCGACGGAATCCGCCGGTCAGCACCGCCAGGTACACCACGCCAATCGCCAGCCAGCTCAGGCCCAGGTAAATCGCCAGGTGATCGAGGCTGACCATCAGCCACAAATCCGCCGCCAGGCCAATGAACGGGAAGATCAGGAACAGCACCAACTCACGCAGCCCCTTTTTCTCGCCGCCAATCCAGTAGTGAAAAATCACCGACAGGTTCACCAGGCTGAACGCCAGGAACGCGCCGAAGTTGATGAACGAGGTCGAGGTGGTGACGTCCAGTTTCAGCGCCAGCAACGCAACCACTGCGCACAGCAGGATGCTGTTGATCGGCGTCCCGAAACGCTCATGCAACGTACCGAAGAAGGATTTCGGCAGCACGCCGTCGCGGCCCATGGCGTAGAGCAGGCGCGAACCGCTGGCCTGAGCCGACAGCCCCGAGGCGAATTGACCGACGATCAAGCCAATCAGGAAGATCGACACGAACAGGTCGCCACCGATGTTGCGGGCAATTTCATAGGCCGCCGAATCGACGCTGTCGAACTGGAACGACGGGTGCGCGATCTGCACGAAGTACGACACGCCGACAAAGATCAGCCCGCCGATCAGGGTAATCAACATGATCGCCCGCGGGATGGTGCGGCGCGGATCGCGGGTTTCTTCGGTCAGGGTACTGACCGCGTCGAAACCGAGGAACGAGTAACAGGCGATGGCGGCACCGCTCATGATCAGTGGCATCTGCATGTCGCCGTTGAAGAACGGCTTCACCGACCACAACGGCGTGCTCGCATCGCCGCCAACGTAGTGGATGCACAGCACCACGAAGGTGATCAGCACCAGAAACTGCACCAGCATCAGCAAGGCGTTGATGCCGTTGGCCAGTTTCAGGCCAACGATATTGATTGCGCTGGTGATGCCGATGAACGCCAGCACCCAGATCCATTGCGGCACGGCCGGGAATGCGGAGTTGAGGTAAGCCGCGCCGATCAGCCAGATCGCCATCGGCAGGAACAGGTAATCGAGCAGCACCGCCCAACCGGCGATGAAACCGAGTTTCGGGCTGATCGCCTTGCGCACGTAGCTATAGGCCGAGCCAGCGACAGGGAATGCCGAGGCCATCCGGCCGTAACTCATGGCGGTAAAGAACATCGCCACCAGCGCCGCGAGGTAAGCGGCCGGCACCATGCCAGCGGTGGATTGAGCGAGGATGCCGAAAGTGCCGAGCACGATGATCGGCGTCATGTAGGCGATGCCAAACAGCACCACCGACCCCAATGACAGGGTGCGTTGCAAACGAGCCATGAGCGACTACTCCGAATTTTATTGGATTTATGGCAGAGCCGAGTTCGGCGCAAATTACGGGTGTTGCGTTTGTTGTTCTTGGTTTCAGACCGACAAAGATGTGTTGCCTGTCAGGGCCCCATCGCCGGCAAGCCAGCTCCTACAGTTGATCGCGGGCGGTCACAGACTCTGTGTTCACTGGAGATCCCTGTAGGAGCTGGCTTGCCAGCGAAAGCGTCAGCCGCTCAGCGCACAGGTATAAGCAGCTCCCGCAATCCACAAGCATGCTCAACCATCTCCCCCGGCAACTTCAGTCGCTGATCATCCAGGTACCGATAATCCTGCCGCGCGGAGGTCAGCTGATTCAGATCCAGCTCCACCGCAAACTGCCCTTCCTCGCGCCCGGCCTCGAACAACAGCGTGCCCAGCGGATTAACCAGCGCACTGCCGCCGGCAAACAACAACCCGCCATCGCCCTCTTCCACCCGGTTGACCATCAGCGCAAACGCCTGGTTTTCCTGGGCGCGGGCCATGATCGCGGTGCGGTGCGTCGGGCCGTACGGGTCCATGTTGCCGTTGGTGACGATCAGCAATTCGGCGCCCAGTTGCGCCAGGGCGCGGGCGGTTTCCGGGAATTCGATGTCGTAGCAGATCAGCAGGCCGACCCGCACGCCGTTCCACAGGCACGTGGCGTAGCGGTCGCCCGGCTCGTACACGCCGCGATCCGACGCCCACAGGTGCGTCTTGCGGTATTTCAGCGCGATGCCTTGCGGGGTGATCAGCAGCGTGGTGTTGAAAAAACGACCGTTGTCGTTTTCCGCCGTACCGATCACCACAGCGATGTTGCGCTCGCGGGCCGCGGCGACGATTGCACTGACGGTCGGACCGTTCAGCGGTTCGGCAACGGCTGCCACGGTCTCTGCCGACGGGAAGCCCATCAAGTGGCTTTCGGGAAACATGATCAACTGCGTGTCGGCGGCGCAGGCACCAATCGCCGCCAGCGCGCGTTCGAGGTTGTAAGCCGTGTCGTTGTCACGGCCCGCCAGTTGGGCGAGTTCGACCTTCATGGGTATTCCTTGTTCTAGTGGCCGGGCGGCAGAAAGATTGCCCGGTCGTTGTCTGTGCGCCAGTATGCGCAGCAAGCAACCGGCCAGGGAATCACGCGGCTGGGGTAACCCGATAGGGGTAGATGCATGACACTTTCGTTAGACGACATCGCCTGGCACCGTTCGGTCGGGCAACTGATCGACGCCCTCGACAAGCCGAATTTCTGGACGCAGCTTGTCCGGTTATTGGATCAATACGTCACCTTCGACAGTTGGGTGGCGCTGCTTTTCAGCGCCGATCAGCACCCGCAAGTGTTCGCCGAATGTCCCGGTGAAGACGGCAGCCCGGATCAGTTGTTCCAGGATTACCTGCGCGGTTTGTACCTGCTCGACCCGTTCTACATCGCCTGCCGCGAGCAATCGCGCACCGGGCTGTATCGCCTGTCGGAAGTGGCGCCGGAGCACTTTGAGCTGACCGAGTATTACCAGCGCTACTTTCGTCTGAATGTGGTGGCCGATGAAATCCAGTTCAATTGTCAGCTCGAAGGCGACCGCACGTTGTGCCTGTCACTGGGCAGCAAACAGCGTTTCAGCGGCCAGCAGATCGCTTTGCTGTCGTTGATCCAGCCGTGGGTGCTGGGTTTGTTGCGTCAGCGCCTGCCCTACGAAATCAACGAAGTCGTGGCTCTCGCACCGGCACCGGTCCAAGGTGACTGGCGGGTGCAGCTGGAAGCCTCGGTGCAACAACTCAAAGGCGCGCAACTGACCGCCCGGGAGCTGGATGTCGGGCGTTTGATGCTCAGCGGTTGCTCCAGTAAAGAAATAGCCCGTAAGCTGGAAATCTCTGTCGAAACCGTGAAAGTCCATAAGAAACACATGTACAGCAAGCTGGGGATCAAGTCCCAGTCCGAGCTGTTTTCGATTTTCCTCCAGGCGCAGAATGCCTGACACAGCACGGTCCCGTAGGAGCGAAGCTTGCTCGCGAAGAGGCCATCACATTCAACATTGATGTTGGCTGAAATGTTGCTTTCGCGAGCAAGCTTCGCTCCTACAGGGATAGGTGTGCCGAACACAACCGAGTCCGAACCCAAGGAAACCGTATGAGCCTGTCACTCCTGAGCCGCTACGCCTTCTTTGCCGTCTGTGTGATTTTCACCCTCGCCAGTCTGCCGTTCCTGGAACACGACTGGCTCTGGCCGATCACCGCTGTCACCGGCGTCCTGAGCCTCGTGGGCCTGTTTGACCTGCTGCAAAGCCCTCACGCCGTACGCCGCAACTACCCGATCCTCGGCAACATCCGCTATCTGGTGGAAGGCATCCGTCCGGAAATCCGCCAGTACCTGCTCGAATCCGACAGCGACGCCCTGCCCTTCTCCCGGGCCCAGCGTTCGCTGGTCTATTCCCGCGCCAAGAACGAAAGCGCCGACAAACCCTTCGGCACGTTGATCGACGTGTACCAATCCGGTTTCGAATTCATCGGCCACTCGATGCGCCCGGCGCCGTTGAGTGACCCGAACAGTTTCCGAACCCTGGTCGGCGGCCCGCAGTGCACACAGCCGTACTCGGCATCGGTGTTCAACATCTCGGCCATGAGCTTCGGCTCCCTCAGCGCCAACGCCATTCGTGCCTTGAACCAGGGCGCCAAGCTCGGCAACTTCGCCCACGACACGGGTGAAGGCAGCATCAGTGCCTATCACCGGGAAAACGGTGGCGACCTGACCTGGGAGCTCGGCAGCGGCTACTTCGGTTGCCGCACCGCAGACGGTCGCTTCGACCCGGAACGCTTCGCCGCCCAAGCGCAAACCCCGCAGGTGCGGATGATCGAAATCAAAATGAGCCAAGGCGCCAAACCCGGCCACGGCGGGATTCTGCCCAAGCACAAGGTCACCAAGGAAATCGCTGAAACCCGTGGCATCCTGATGGGCGAAGACTGCATCTCGCCATCGCGGCACAGTGCGTTTTCCACGCCAATCGAACTGATGCACTTCATCCAGCAATTGCGTGAACTGTCCGGCGGCAAACCGGTGGGCTTCAAGTTCTGCCTCGGCCATCCGTGGGAATTCATGGGCATCGCCAAGGCCATGCTGGAAACCGGCATCCTCCCGGACTTCATCGTCGTCGATGGCAAGGAAGGCGGCACGGGGGCAGCGCCTGTGGAGTTCACCGACCACATCGGCGTACCGATGCGCGAAGGTCTGCTGTTCGTGCACAACACGCTGGTGGGCCTGAACCTGCGGGACAAAATCAAACTCGGCGCCAGCGGCAAGATTGTCAGCGCCTTCGACATCGCCAGCGTGCTGGCCATCGGCGCCGACTGGGCCAACTCGGCGCGCGGCTTCATGTTCGCCATCGGCTGCATCCAGTCGCAGTCGTGCCACACCAACAAATGCCCGACCGGCGTCGCCACGCAGGACACCTTGCGCCAGCGCGCCCTCGTCGTCCCGGACAAGGCCCAGCGGGTGTTCAACTTCCACCGCAACACCCTCAAGGCTCTCGCGGAAATGCTCGCCGCCGCCGGCCTCGATCATCCGTCGCAGTTGTCGGCCAAGCACCTGGTGCGGCGCATGTCGGCGACCGAGATCAAGCTGTTCTCGCAGCTGCATGTGTTTTTGAAACCGGGGGAATTGCTAACAGGGGAAGTGAACGGCGAGTTCTACTCACGCATGTGGCAGATGGCGCGGGCGGACAGTTTTGAGCCCAATGAGTTGGCTGCGGCGTAAACACTGTTTGAACGCCAGTCTCGTAGGGAGGCTGGCTTTACACCAAGGAAGAACATTTTGCTGAAAGTAATCGCTCAGGATTTCATCAAACCCGAATACATTGAAACGGTTCGCCCGTGGTACACCGAACTGGTCGAGAAGACTCGACTGGAGCCCGATTGCATCGCTTACGACCTGTTCATCGATCAAAAAGACCCCGGCCACTTTATCTTCGTCGAACAATGGCCGAATCAGGCGGCGCTGGATGCTCATTGCCAGTCTGAGCACTTTCGGCGGTTGGTGCCGCAGATCAACCGTTTCCAGGCCCGGGATTGCATTATCGTGCTGATGGATGCGTTCTGAGGCCCGTCGTCACCAGCGAAGCGCCTTGATCGGGGCCGGTTCTTTCATGACGATAAAACCGTAGTCCCCCAGCAGGTAAATCCGGTAGTACGGGCGCTCCAGCAACGGCGGATACCCCAGATAACCCACCCGTGTCGCATTGCGGCGCTCCTTCTCCGCGACCACGTTGGTGATGCCGAGCTTCGGCAGATTCTCGGCCAGCATGAAAAAGTCGATGTTCAGCAGATAGTGCAACACCGGCATCTGCTTGAACGAACCTGCGGCCCCCGACAGCCAGTGATCGGAATACGTCACCGACATGTAAATCCGCTTGGCCTCGCGCAACTCCCGATGCGTCGAAATGTCGTGCTCAAGGCTGAACAGCGCGCTGGTGCTGAAGGCTTTCTGTACCGTCAGCACCCGACCGTAGGCAAACGACAACGACAGCATCGCCAGCAGTGGCACCGCCAGCAACAGCGTCAGTCGTTCATGGAGTTGCGCCAGCGCCAGATGGCTCAAGTAGAACAACAGCATCAATAAAACCGCGAAGCCCATCAGGGTTCGAGCGCCCTCGTTGAAGTCGCGGAAAAACAGCGCGACGCCGGACACCAGCAGCGTCACGACCGGCAAGGTCAGCAGACACAACAGGCCGATCAACGCTCTCTTCGGCCCACTGTCCTGACGCTTCCACACTTTAAGCCCCAATTGCACAGCGCCGACGATGGCGCACAGCAACAGCGCGGCGAACACCCAGACCAATCCACCGTGAAACAGCAGCACGACTTTTTCCAGCACTCTGCCAATGTTGATCTGCAGTTGCAGCAGCGGCGCGGCGGTCCAGTTCAACAGCAGCACGCGATCCTGCGCCATGAACGCCACGGCGCTGACGCAATACATCAACCAGCCCATGGTGACCTGCGCCAGTTTCCAGCCGATCAGCCTGCACAACTGCGGCCAGGCCAAACGGTCATTTACGCCGCGCAGCAGTTCCAGGCAACACAATCCCACAAACACATTGAGGCTGATCTGATACAGCCCCAGCGCCAGCGCAATCAGGAACGAAGGCACCAGCCATTGCAGGCTGCGCGAAGGATGACGAAAGGTGATCGCGTAGATCACCGCCACCAGGCTCAGGGCCATGGCGGGACCGTCATATTGATAAGACAGGTTTTGCAGAAAAAACGGGTTGTACCAGAGGGGCAACGGCACCAGGCAACAGGCGAGCGTCGGTTGCGCAAAGTAATGAAACGTCAGCCGGGTCAGTGCCGAGGCCATGGCCAGCGTGGCGATCAATAGCGGCAAGGGAAAGATGTTCGGTGCCGCGCTGCCGAAAGTGAGCAGGTTGTAGAACAGCTGGGTAAACAGGCGCCCCTGCTCCGCCCAGGCCATGCCCGCCGACAGGGATCGCCAGTTGTCATCGATGTACGGGTAGTCCGCGAGGATCAGCGGCAGCACATACAGCAACGTCGCGAGCAGAAAAAACAGCCAGACCTGTCGGCCGCCGAGTTCCTTGCCGAGCACATCGCGGAATCGGCCCATGCTAAAGCCCGAGCCGGTCTTTGCCGCCGACGATGTCTTTGACCACGTAGCGCGGCCGGTGCTTGGCCTCGATGTAGATCCGGCCGACGTACTCACCGAGGATGCCGATACCAATCAACTGCACACCGCCAAGAAACAGAATGGCGGTCATCAACGATGGGTAACCGGGTACGCTGTTGCCGAAGAAAATCTTGTCCAGCACCATGTACACCGCGTAAAGCACCGCGAAAATCGAAATGCCGCCGCCGACGTACGTCCACAAACGCAGCGGCACAGTGCTGAACGACGTCACCCCTTCGAGTGCCAGGTTCCACAGTTTCCAGCCATTGAACTTGCTGCTGCCGGCCACGCGCCCGGCGCGTTCGTACTCCACCACCGCGGTGGTGAACCCGGCCCACGACAACACACCTTTCATGAACAATTGATGCTCGGGCAGTGCGCGGATCACGTTGACCACCTTGCGATCCATCAACCGGAAATCACCGACGTTTTCTTCGATCCGGGTGTACGCGATACGGTTCAACACGTGGTAGAACAGCGCCGCGCTGTGGCGCTTGAGGTAACCGTCGGTGGCTCGGTTGCGGCGTTTGGCGAGCACCACGTCCGCGCCCTTTTGCCACTCGTCAATCAACAGCGGAATGACGCTGATCGGGTCCTGCAAGTCGACGTCCATGGGGATCACCGCATCGCCAGAAGCGTATTCCAGGCCGGCGAACAACGCCGGTTCCTTGCCGAAGTTGCGCGAAAAGTTGATCAGCAACACATCCTCGTCGACCTGCGCCAGGGCCTTGACCTGCTCGGCCGTCCGGTCGGAGCTGCCATCGTTGATGAATACGATCTCGATCTCGTCGCCGCCCAGCCTCAACTCGCGCTGCACCGCCTGATAAAACAGGCTGATCGCTTGCTCTTCGTTGAAGACCGGAACGATCAGCGAAACCTTCACGTTTCACGCTCCTGAACCATGCTCGGTAAAGATTCGACAGCTGCCATGCACCATTATTCGGGCACGCCATCGAGCTGGCAGACCAGCGGATGGTTTCTTTCAGCCAGTCACATCTGAGACATTCAGTAATAGCGTGTTTTTTGCAATTGTCGTCGAATCGCGCCACCCTGCGCGCCGCCGATGCGCGGCGCGCACCTTTTGCCGCGCTGACCACTCCTTATTCAACACCCGTTCACGAGCCCGCTGTCATGACGTTTGAACGCGATCACCGAATCGACTTTTTTCGAGGCCTGGCGCTGATCTTCATCTTCTGGGATCACGTGCCTCACAACCCCCTCGGTCAAATCACCCCGCGTAACTTCGGTTTCAGCGATGCCGCGGAAATTTTCGTGTTTCTCGCCGGTTACGCGGCGGTCCTGGCCTACGGGAAAATCTTCCGACGGGACGGTTATCTGATTGCCTGCGTGAAGATTCTGCGCCGCGCCTGGGTGCTCTACGTGGTGCATATTTTCTTGCTGGCGATGCTGATGGGCATCGTGTTCTTCGCCAACAGCCATGTGGAAACGAGGGATCTGGTGGAGGAAATGGGCATGCACCACTTCATCACCAACCCGCAGCAAGCCCTGGTCGATGAACTGCTGCTGCGCTTCAAGCCGAACCTCATGGACCCCCTCCCGCTGTACATCGTGCTGCTGGCCGGCTTGCCGCTGGCGCTGCCGATGCTGGTGCGCAAACCGTGGGCGGTGGTGGCCGTGTCGTTGACCGTGTACCTGTTGGCGCCGTGGTTCGGCTGGAACCTGGCGGCCATCAAGGATGGCGTGTGGTACTTCAATCCCGTGGTCTGGCAACTGCTGTTTGTGCTGGGCGGCGCGGCGGCGACTTACGGGCAGCGCCCCCGATTACCTGACGCGCGCCCGTTGCTGCGCCGGCCGTTGTTTGTCAGTGCCGTGGTGTATGTGGTGGTCACCGGCGTGCTGACCGTTTCCTGGCGATGGCCGGAAATCCATGATGCGCTGATGCCTGCGTGGCTGAGCAACCTGTTGTACCCGATCAGCAAGACTGACTTGTCGCCGGTGCGGTTGCTGCACTTCCTGGCGCTGGCGTATGTCACGGCGAAGCTGTTGCCCGATACCGGCTGGACGCAAAACTGGCTGGCGCAGCAAAGTTGTCGCATGGGGCGTTATTCGCTGGAAATCTTCTGCCTCGGCGTGTTGTTGGCGCCGTTGGCGGACATGGTCAATGCCATGACCGACGATGCGTTTGCCATGCAGATATTCACCGCCTTGGTGGGTCCGGGGTTGATGGCGTTGCTGGGGGCCTGGCTGGAGTTCAATAAACGGTTGAACCAGCCGGTCAACAGGTCGCAGCGTTCGGTAGCTGAACGGATCTCTCTGTAGGGGCTGGTTTGTCGGCGATAGCGGTCTATCCGGCGACCATTTTCTTTCGGGTGTACATATCCGTTGCTGCGGTAACGGCGGCTATTGGTTTCGCCCTTACGGCGAGTCACTTGGAAGAGCCCCAAGTAACCAAGGGCTCTTGCCCCTTTCGTTCGGTGCCTCGCTGTGGCTCGGCATGCCCTCGCTCCGGTCCTGCTCCGTGGGCCCGCCGCCATCGGCCATCCATGGCCGGGGGCGGCTAACCCGGCATCCATGCCGGGTTGCCCACTACGCAGAACCTCCACTCGGCCTCTCGAGGGGGCG
>NZ_JAGYFX010000104.1:0-20332 GCF_019946615.1 Pseudomonas sp. BF-R-01 | reverse complement strand
GTCTGTCAGATGGACCGCGTCGCCTGGATCGCCAGCAAGCCGGCTCCTACAAGGGAGTGTCAGGGCTTCTTGCCAGTGGCGGCTTTTACGCTGCGCTGGCGCTGGGCCTCGAACAGGCAGACGCCGGTCGCCACGGACACATTGAGACTGCTGACACTGCCAGTCATCGGCAGGTGCACCAGGTAGTCGCAAAGATCGCGGGTCAGGCGACGCATGCCGCTGCCTTCCGCGCCCATGATCAGGATGGTCGGCCCGGTCATGTCTTGCTGATACAGGCTCTGCTCGGCTTCGCCCGCCGTACCGACAACCCACAAGCCGCGCTGCTTGAGTTTTTCCAGGGTACGCGCCAGGTTGGTTACGGCGACCAACGGAATCACTTCCGCCGCGCCACACGCAACCTTTCGCACCGTTGGAGTCAGCGTGGCCGACTTGTCTTTCGGCACGATCACCGCCAGCGCACCGGCCGCATCGGCCGAACGCAGGCAAGCGCCAAGGTTGTGCGGATCGGTCACGCCGTCGAGCACCAGCAACAGCGGTGCACCATCGGTGCGATCGAGCAGCTCGTCGAGCATTGCTTCGCCCCAGACCTGGCTCGGACTCACGTCCGCCACCACGCCCTGGTGCACGCCTTCAACCCAGGCATCCAGCTCGCGACGTTCGGCATTGCCGACGGCCACGCGGTTTTCGGCCGCGAGCGCGATCAGCGTCTGAACCCGCGGATCACTGCGGCCTTCCGCCAGCCAGATCTGCTTGACGCGTTTCGGGTGGTGACGCAGCAATGCTTCTACTGCATGCACGCCGTAGATTTTTTCCAACTGACTCATGACTTGGCCTTAGGTTTACGCGCCCCGCCGCTTTTGGCTGGGGCCGAGCCCGCTTTCGGCGGGCCTTTACGGTGTTTGCTCGGCTTGCTGCCGGGAGCCTTGTCAGGCGCCGACCGTCCGGTCTTTCCCCCAGACGCCGCTTTACCACCGCTTTTCGCTTCAGACAGCAACGCCTGCTTCATTTCACGGCTTTTGCGCAGCTCAGCATTTTTCGCTGCCGCATCGCTTGGGCGATAGGCTTCGACTGCTTTTTCCTTGGCAGGACGACGACCGGTTTTTGCCGGTGCCGGCTCTGCTGCGGTCTTGCCAGCAGGTGCAGCGGTTTCAGTCCCGCGTTTTTTGCGGCCGATCGGTGCGCTGATGGTTTTTTCAGCCATCTCGAAGTCGATCTTGCGCTCGTCGAGGTCGACGCGCATTACGCGCACTTCAACGGTGTCGCCAAGGCGGAAGCTGCGACCGGTGCGCTCACCGGCGAGGCGGTGATGCACAGGGTCGAAGTGGTAGTAATCGCCCGGCAGCGCGGTGACGTGCACCAGGCCTTCGACATAGATATCGGTCAGCTCGACGAACAGACCAAAACCGGTCACGGCGGTGATCACACCCGGGAACGACTCGCCCACGCGGTCTTTCATGAACTCGCACTTGAGCCAGTTCACCACGTCGCGGGTCGCTTCGTCGGCACGGCGCTCGCTCATCGAGCACTGCTCGCCGAGTTGCTCCAGCGCGGCTTCGTCGTACGGATAGATGCGCGCCTTCGGAATGGTCATCGCGCCGGCACGGCGAACGTGCGGGGTGTCCATTTTCGAATGAATGACGCTGCGGATCGCCCGATGCGTGAGCAAGTCCGGGTAGCGGCGGATCGGCGATGTGAAGTGGGTATAGGCTTCGTAATTCAGGCCGAAGTGGCCCTGGTTATCAGCGCTGTACACCGCCTGACTCAGCGAACGCAGCATGACGGTCTGGATCAGGTGGAAATCCGGACGGTCCTTGATGCTTGCCAGCAAGGCCTGGTAATCCTTCGGCGACGGGCCGTCCTTGCCTTTGTGCAGGGACAGGCCGAGCTCACCAAGGAAGGCGCGCAGTTTTTCCAGACGCTCCGGTGGCGGACCATCGTGGACGCGATACAGCGCAGGAATTTCGTGCTTCTTCAGGAATTCGGCAGTGGCCACGTTGGCCGCCAGCATGCATTCCTCGATCAGCTTGTGTGCATCGTTACGCACGGTCGGACGGATTTCGGCAATCTTGCGCTCGGAACCGAAGATGATCCGGGTTTCCTGCGTTTCGAAATCGATCGCGCCACGCACATGACGGGCCGCCAGCAGCACCTTGTACAGCGAATACAGCTGCTTGAGGTGTGGCAGAACGTCGGTGTATTCGCCGCGAAGCTGGCGCGCTTCGGTAACTTTCGGCGTCTCCAGCATGGTGCTGACCTTGTTATAGGTCAGACGGGCATGGGAGTGAATCACTGCTTCGTAGAAGCAGTAGTCGGTCATCTCGCCGGATTTGGAGATAGTCATCTCGCAGACCATGGCCAGACGATCGACATGTGGATTCAGCGAGCACAGGCCGTTGGACAGCTGCTCAGGCAGCATCGGCACTACGCGCTCCGGGAAGTAAACGGAGTTGCCGCGAACCTGGGATTCGTTGTCCAGCGCGGACCCGATTTTCACGTAGCTGGAAACGTCGGCAATCGCCACGTACAACTTCCAGCCACCGGAGAACAGGCGCAGCTTGCCCGGTTTGGCTTCGCAGTAGACCGCGTCATCGAAGTCGCGCGCATCTTCACCGTCGATGGTCACGAACGGCAGATGGCGCAGGTCGATGCGCTTCTCTTTGTCTTTCTCTTCGACTTCCGGCTTGAGCTTGGCGGCTTCTTTCAAGACCGCTTCAGGCCAGACGTGCGGAATATCGTAGGTGCGCAGGGCGACATCGATTTCCATGCCCGGCGCCATGTAATTGCCCACGACTTCGACCACGTCGCCTTGCGGCTGGAAGCGTGGCGTCGGCCAGTGAGTGATCTTCACTTCGACGAACTGACCGACTTTGGCGTTGGCATTGCGGCCCGGAGTCACCAGCACTTCTTGCTGGATCTTCGGATTGTCCGCCACCACGAAGCCGATACCGCCCTCTTCGAAGTAACGGCCGACGATGGTTTCGTGAGCGCGGGAGACCACTTCGACAATCATGCCTTCGCGGCGACCGCGACGGTCCAGACCGGAAACACGAGCCAGGGCACGGTCGCCATCGAACACCAGACGCATTTGCGCCGGGCTCATGAACAGGTCGTCACTGCCGTCGTCCGGGACCAGGAAGCCGAAGCCGTCACGGTGACCGCTGATGCGGCCCAGGATCAGGTCGAGCTTGTCCACCGGCGCATACGTGCCACGACGGGTATAGATGAGTTGAGCGTCGCGCTCCATGGCGCGCAGGCGGCGGCGCAGGGCTTCGATCTGGTCTTCTGTGATCAGACCAAACTCTTCGACCAGTTGCTCGCGGTTAGCTGGCGAACCCCGATCAGCAAGGTGCTGAAGGATCAGTTCGCGGCTAGGAATAGGGTTTTCATATTTTTCCGCTTCACGAGCGGCCTCGGGATCGAGGGACTGCCAATCGGCCATTAGAGAGTTTTCACCTTGTCTATATGCGGGTTAGTTTGGCATAGGCGTAATGAAACGGGAAATTTCAGGCTACGAGAGCCCATCTAAAGGCCTTTATCGACAGCGCAAAGCTGATTTAAATGCCGCTGGTAAAATTTTCCAGGTTTTTTTGACGCTGGGGGTTTACAGTTAAAAAGACGCTCCGTATAGTGCGCGCCATCGACGACGGAGACGTTGCCGATACTGCCCAGATGGTGAAATTGGTAGACACGCCAGCTTCAGGTGCTGGTGACCGCAAGGTCGTGGAAGTTCGAGTCTTCTTCTGGGCACCAATTCAGAGCTTGAGATTAGATCAATTTCAAGGCTCACACAAAAACCCGCGAAAGCGGGTTTTTTGCATTCTACGGTTCTGATTTATTAAAACCAAATCAGGGGTTTACAGATCAAACTGCTCTCCGTATAGTGCGCCACATCAACAGCGGCAACGCTGAAGATTATGCCCAGATGGTGAAATTGGTAGACACGCCAGCTTCAGGTGCTGGTGACCTTACGGTCGTGGAAGTTCGAGTCTTCTTCTGGGCACCAATTCAAATTTCAGAGCTTGCTCTGGAATTTCACAAAAACCCGCGAAAGCGGGTTTTTGCGTTTCTGGCATTCGAAAAATCACCCCCCCCCTGCTCGTGATGAACTCACAGGCGCCGCCGTCATCGTTCACGTCCATCGCGAGCAGGCTCGCTCCTACAGGAGTCAGGCACCCTCCGCAAGGCGCACTTGAGAAACAATATCGTTTATCATTGTTTCAAGTTTTTGCAATGCGACAGTGAGGAACCCTGCGAATGACGTTTCGAAATACCCTGCGCCGCGGCCTGACCATCACCCTGCTCGGCCTGGCACTCGCTACCCCCCTCACCCAGGCTGCTGATCCAGTTTCCCTGACACTCTACAACGGTCAACACAAGGAAGTCGGCGACGCCGTCGCCAAAGCTTTCGAAGCCAAGACCGGCATCCACGTCAATGTGCGCAAAGGCAGCAGCAACCAGCTTGCCAGCCAGATCGTCGAAGAAGGCGATCGCTCCCCGGCCGACGTGATCTACACCGAAGAATCGCCACCGCTGAACAAACTCGGCGAGCAAGGCCTACTGGCGCAAACCGATGCCGCCACCCTCGCCGTTCTGCCAAAAGACTACGTCGCCGGCAATGGCACCTGGATCGGCATCACCGCGCGAGTCCGCGTGGTTGCGTTCAATCCCAAACTGATCGATGAAAAAGACCTGCCCAAATCGGTGATGGAATTCTCCGACCCGAAATGGCAAGGCAAGGTTGGCTTCGTGCCCACCAGCGGCGCGTTCCAGGAACAGGCCGTGGCAATCATCAAAGTGCACGGCATGGATGCAGCCGAAGAATGGCTGACCGGCTTGCGCGCATTCGGCAAGACCTACAGCAACAACATGGTCGCCTTGAAAGCCGTGGAGAACGGCGAAGTCGCGACCGTGCTGGTGAACAACTACTACTGGTTCGCCCTGCAACGCGAAAAAGGCCAGCTCGATTCGAAACTGCATTACTTCACTGGCGGCGACGTCGGCGGGCTGATCACCGTTTCCAGTGCAGCCGTGCTGAAGTCCAGCAAACACCCAAAGGAAGCCCAGCAATTCCTCGCCTACATGGCCAGCGAAGAAGGTCAGCGCGTGATCACCCAGACCACCGCCGAATACCCGCTGCACAAAGGCATGGAGTCGGACCGAGGCCTCAAGCCGTTCAGCGAGCTTGAAGCACCGAAAGTCACGCCAGCCGACCTCGGCAACGCCGAAGAAGCCCTGGACCTGGAACGCGACGTTGGCTTGAACTGATGAGCGCACCGCCCTCTGCCCCAGCCATGCGCGGAAGCTACGTGCCACGGCGCAAGCGGCCGTCGATCTGGCTACTGCTGCCGGTTTTGCTGTTGGTACTGCTCAGCGTGTTGCCGCTGGTGTATGTCGGGCTCAAGACCTGGCAAGCCGGCTGGGCCCAGGCATTGCATTTGCTGTGGCGGCCCTACGTGTTTGGCTTGCTGCGCAACACCCTGGAGCTGATGGTCGGCGTAACGGTCGCTTGTGGCGTGATCGGTTTGTCGCTGGCCTGGCTGCTGGAACGCAGCAATCTGCCAGGCCGACGATTGTGGGGCGTGATCCTGTGCTTGCCGTTTGCGGTGCCGGCGTTTGTCAGCAGCTTTACCTGGGTCTCGCTGAGCGCGCACTTCGAGGGTTTGGGCGGGGCGATTCTGGTGATGACCCTGTCCAAGTACCCGCTGATTTTTCTGCCGGTGGCGGCGACCCTGCGCAATCTCGATCCGTCGCTTGAAGAGTCCGCACGCACGCTCGGGCAGAATCGCTGGGGCGTGTTTTTCAGGATCACCCTGCCACTGCTGTGGCCGTCGCTGCTCGCCGGTTCGCTGCTGATCGCATTGCACATGCTCGTTGAGTTCGGCGCGCTGTCGATTATTGGCTTGCAGACGTTCACCACGGCGATCTATCAGCAATTCGAACTGGAATTCAGCAATGCCAATGCGGCGATGCTTTCCGCCGTGCTGCTCGCGCTGTGCCTGATGCTCTTGTGGCTTGAGCTGCGAGCCCGTGGCAAGGGTCGGCACGTGCGCACCGGCCAGGGCGCGGCGCGGCAGGCGGAACAGGTGCAGTTGGGACCCTGGGCGGCTGTTGGGCAGATTTACTGTCTGGCACTGGCGATCATCGGCAGCGGCATTCCACTGGGGATGCTGGTGTACTGGCTGGCGGTAGGTTCGTCGGCAGCGTTTCCGGTGGCGGCGATCAGCGAGGCGCTGCTGTCATCCCTTGCGCTTTCGCTGGGTGGCGCCGCGCTGTGCCTGGTGCTGGCGGTGCCGGTGGGCTTGTTGGTGGTGCGCTACAAAGGCCAATTGGCGATCTGGGCCGAGCGCTTGCCATACCTGTTGCATGCACTCCCAGGACTCGTGATTGCGCTGACGCTGGTGTATTTCGCCCTGCACTATGTGCCGGCGCTGTACCAGACATCGGCGTTGCTGCTGATCGCTTATGCGCTGCTGTTTCTACCATTGGCACAGGCACCGATTCGCACGGCACTGAACAAGGCTGCTCCGCAGCTGGAAGAGGCGGCTCGCACGCTGGGCGCCTCGTCGTTCAGCGCGTTTTGTCGGGTGACGCTGCCGATCATCTTCCCGGCGCTGGGTGCGGCGTTTGCGCTGGTGTTTCTGGATGCGATGAAGGAGCTGACGGCGACGCTGCTACTGAGTCCGACCGGGCTCAATACGCTGGCGACAGAGGTTTGGGCGCATACCGCGAATGTGGAGTTTGCGGCGGCGGCGCCTTATGCGGCGTTGTTGATATTGGTGTCGGGGTTGCCCGTGTACCTGTTAACAACCCGGATGTATTTGAGTCGTTGAAAAGCTTCGCGGGCAAGCCTCGCTCCTACAGGGGGTTACACAACCCTTGTAGGAGCGAGGCTTGCCCGCGAAGACGTCAGACCCGCCAATACAAATCTTAAGCCCGGAACTGCCCCAGGCTCGCCTTGAGCTGCGCCGCCAGGCCATCCAGCACCTTGCCGCTGGCCGTGGTTTCCACCACCGCCTGTGCCGCCTTCTCAGCCTGTGCATGAATGGTTTCAACCCGACCCCGCACCGCTTGCGCGCCTTGCGCCTGATGGGCCGCCGCTTGCGTCGCCAGACCAATCGCCGCATGCACCTGCTCGACCGACACCTGCACCGATTGCTGCAACTGCGCACTGTCACGCAACACCAGCAAACCCTCGCTGGCCTGACGCCCGGCCTGGCCGATCACTTCCACCGCCTCACGCGCACCTTGCTGCAACGCCACGATGTGCGCCTGAATGTCGCCCGTGGAACTCTGGGTCTTGCTCGCCAGCGCCCGCACTTCGTCCGCCACTACGGCAAAGCCGCGACCGGTCTCACCGGCACGCGCCGCTTCAATGGCAGCGTTCAGCGCCAGCAGGTTGGTTTGCTCGGCGATCCCGTGAATCACGGTCAGCACCACTTCAATCTGCTCACTTTGCTGCGCCAGTCGCTCGATGACTTTCGCGCCGGTATCGACTTGCCCGGCCAACGCTTCGATCAGGCTGCCGACCTTCGCCGAGGTCCGGGTGTTTTCATCGGTGGCCGAACGGATATCCACCACTTGCTTCAAGGCTGCCTGCATTGCGTGGCTTTCAGATTGGGCCTCATCAGCCATTTGCGACAAGGCGCGCAAACTTTCGGCCACTTCGTCACGCTGCATGCCCGCCGCCGCATCGGCACCGGCGTTACGCAGGGTCATGGCGCCGATTTCCACGCCGGTACGCTGGGCCACATCGCCCGCTTCGCGCACGATCGGCTGCAACTTATCCACAAACCGATTGACCGCCGAGGCCATGTCGCCGATTTCGTCCTTGCTGTTGATCTGCACGCGCTTGGTCAGGTCGCCCTCGCCCGCCGCCAGGTCGTCCATCGCGGCAATCAACAGCTTCAAGCGATTGACTACGCGCCGACCCAAAACGACCGCCAGCAACAGCAGCACACCGCAACCGACCAGTGCCAGGCCCATACCGATGCGCCAGCGCAAGGTCGCCGCGGCTTCCTGCACGGTGCTGGTGGTGTTGGCTTTCATTTCCGAGGCGGTGGACTGAGCAGACGTCAGACGCGCCCGCATCGCCGTGGCGCTATCAGCCGCCGCGCCTTTGAGACTGTCGCCGACCAGTTGATCACTGCTGGAGATCAGTGCCGAGAAACGCTTGTCCAGCGCCACCAGATCGGTTTCCACCGAGGCGGTGGAGACCCCCATCAAGACTTTGCCGATTTCCACGCCATTAGGGTTGATCGAGGCTTCGACGTAGTAGACCGATGGATCGTTTTTCGCCGCATCCAGCACTTTATCCAGCGCACGCTCACCCTGGCCTTTCTCCAGAAGGGCCTTGTTGATCGGGTTTTCGCGGTTGAGGTAGCGCGTCAGGTGCTGCCCCGTTGCGTCGTCATAGATCACGAACAGCACGTTGGGATTGCGCTGGGCCCGGCGGGCGAATTCGGACAGGGTGGGAACGTCACTGTCCCACATGGCGCGGGGCGCGACGGAAGCAAGAAGCTGCGCCATATCATTGGCAGAGTCCTTCAGGTCCTTTTCCAGGGTCGCACGCAGCTGCACCTGCTCGTCCTTCAGCCGCGAAGACAAACCGGCCGTGAGGCGCTGACGCGTGCTGGTGGAGAGGTTGTCGAGGCTCGACGTGACTTCACGTCCCGCCTGCTCCAGCTCGCCGGAAAGTTTTTGACTGTCGGCACCCAGGCGCACACCCAAATCAGCTTCCAGTGCAGTCACTGTGCTCCGCGTCAGAGCAACAGCTACCAGCACCTGCACCAAAAGGGCGATACCAAGGGTAACGAACACGGGCCGCAATAGACGGCTTTGTAACAATGAGAGAACCGCCGACACTTGATATCCCTCTGCATTGACGCCATTAAATTGATGGCACGCCAGAAGACGCGCTCTTAATGAAGATCACAGCAAAGGTCATGCCGTCCAACAGGCATAAACGACAAAGGGCCCGATTAAGGGCCCTTTGTTTTTTACATCAACGACTTATTAAGCGAACGGGTGGCGCAGAACGATGGTTTCGTTGCGGTCCGGGCCCGTCGAAATAATGTCGATCGGCGCACCGATCAGCTCTTCGACGCGTTTGATGTAGGCACGTGCGTTAGCTGGCAGCTCTTCCAGGGCTTTGGCACCCACGGTCGACTCGGTCCAGCCCGGCACTTCTTCGTACACAGGCTGCAGACCCACGTAGCTATCAGCGTCAGTCGGGGCAACAGCGTTACCTTCGGCATCTTTGTAGCCGACACAGATGTTGATGGTTTCCAGACCGTCGAGTACGTCCAGCTTGGTCAGGCAGATGCCCGAGATGCTGTTCACATCGATAGCGCGACGCAGGATAACAGCGTCAAACCAGCCGCAACGACGGGCACGGCCGGTAGTCGCACCGAACTCGTGACCTTGTTTGGCCAGGTGCGCGCCGACTTCGTCGAACAGTTCAGTCGGGAACGGACCCGAACCTACACGCGTGGTGTAAGCCTTGGTGATGCCCAGGATGTAGTCGAGGAACATCGGGCCAACACCCGAACCGGTAGCAACGCCGCCAGCGGTGGTGTTGGAGCTGGTCACGTACGGGTAGGTACCGTGATCGATGTCCAGCAACGAACCTTGGGCGCCTTCAAACATGATGTCTTTGCCGGCGCGACGCAGGTCGTGCAGCTCGGCCGTCACGTCCAGCATCAGCGGCTTGAGCAGCTCAGCGTATTCTTTGCATTCGGCCAGGGTCTTTTCGAACTCGATGGCCGGCTCTTTGTAGTAACCCACCAGCATGAAGTTGTGGTAATCCACCAGTTCACGCAGCTTGTCTTCAAAGCGCGGCATGTTGAGCAGGTCGCCGACACGCAGGCCACGACGCGCAACCTTGTCTTCGTAGGCCGGGCCGATGCCGCGACCGGTCGTACCGATCTTCAGCTCGCCACGGGCCTTTTCACGGGCCTGGTCCAGCGCAACGTGGAAGGACAGGATCAGCGGGCAGGACGGGCTGATACGCAGACGCTCACGCACCGGTACGCCTTTCTCTTCCAGCTTGATGATTTCCCGCAGCAGAGCGTCGGGTGCAACCACCACGCCGTTACCGATCAGGCACTGCACGCCTTCGCGCAGCACGCCCGACGGGATCAGGTGCAAGACGGTTTTTTCGCCATCGATCACAAGGGTGTGACCAGCGTTGTGGCCACCCTGGTAGCGCACTACGGCGGCAGCATGTTCGGTCAGCAGATCAACGATCTTGCCTTTGCCCTCATCACCCCATTGGGTGCCCAGGACTACGACATTCTTACCCATAACACTTGTCCTCATTCGCGCAAACTTGGTGCCGGCCAAGGGCCGGCAGGAAAACTCAAGAAGCCAGTGGCGATACTTGCCAAAGCCCGTTCTGCTGAATCAATTGCCGGTCGCAGTCCGCTTCACGGGCGGCGGCCAAAGGTTGCCCAGGCAATGCCTGAACGACACGCTGACCCTCACTGCGCAACTGGCAAACCTGCTGCCAGAGTGCTGCATCCGTACTGTCAGGCATCCAGATACCGCCAGACGGTAGCTCGATTTCAGCACGCCCCAGGGTCACCAGGGTTTTCAAATCGGTAGAGAAACCGGTTGCCGGACGAGCGCGACCGAAGTCAGCGCCGATGTCATCGTAACGACCGCCCTGAGCGATGGACTGACCAACGCCCGGCACGAACACCGCGAACACCACACCGGTGTGGTAGTGATAGCCGCGCAACTCGCCCAGGTCGAAGTACAGCGGCAGTTCCGGGAAACGCACGGACAAACGCTCGGCAATCGCCAGCAAATCGTCCAGTGCCGCCAAAACCGGCGCCGGCGCATTCGCCAGACGCTCGCGAGCAGCGCTCAACACTTCACGGCCGCCACACAAATCGACCAACGCACGCAGCATGCCCGACAGATCGGCAGGCAAACCTTCGGTCAAGGTAATGACCTCGTCGATGGCCTTGCGTTGCAACGCATCGAACAACTGTTGTTCAACTTCACCGGACAAACCGGCCGCGCGGGCCAGGCCACGGTAGATTCCGACATGACCGAGGTCCATGTGCACTTCCGGCACGTCGGCCAGTTGCAGCATGGCCAGCATCAGACTGATGACTTCCACGTCGCTGCTCGGGCTGGCATCGCCGTACAACTCGGCGCCCAGTTGAATCGGGCTGCGCGAGGACGACAAGGCGCGTGGCTGAGCGTGCAGCACGCTGCCGGCATAGCACAGACGGCTCGGACCTTCG
Source organism: Pseudomonas sp. BF-R-01 (assembly GCF_019946615.1). Classification (NCBI taxonomy): domain Bacteria; kingdom Pseudomonadati; phylum Pseudomonadota; class Gammaproteobacteria; order Pseudomonadales; family Pseudomonadaceae; genus Pseudomonas; species Pseudomonas sp. BF-R-01. The sequence continues at coordinate 9,080 of NZ_JAGYFX010000104.1, read as the reverse complement.
CGACGCAGGGTATGCGCATCGATGCGCGCCACTTGCGGCGTGATGTCGGCACGGAAACCCATCTGCCGGCCCGATTGCGGGTCGATGACCTTGAAGGTACGCAGATCGAGGTCCTGGCCCGCGCCGGTCAGCAAGGATTCCAGGTACTCGATATGGGGAGTCACGACAAACTCGTAACCCCAGCTCTGGAACAGATCCAACACCTGACGACGCGCGACTTCAATGCGCGCCGCTTCCGGTGGCAGTACTTCTTCGATGCCATCTGGCAGCAGCCAGCGGTCTACCGTTGCCATTACGCCATTCCCCTATGGTCCGGGCGGCAAGCCTATGGGCGAGCCTTGAGTGAAGCAGAAAATGATCGGCTTTGTTTACAAGCCACCCATAAACAACGCGGCGAAAAGCCTGAAAATAAGCTTCGCCAATCACTTTCCTCGAAAAACCTGTCGAGTCATTCAACTCGGGCGCCTGCATAAACAACAGCAATCAAACGTGCAGACGCAAAAAAGCCGGGAATTTCCCGGCTGCCGCATCATACACACGTTTTCCCAAAGGATCACCCCGCCCGAGGCTTTAGCCGCCAGGCGGGGGATGATTCAGGTCAACGTCGTATCAAGGCTTGGCTTTTTCCAGGTAACGGAAGAAGTCACTGCTTGGGTCCAGGACCATGACGTCGGATTTGTTCGCGAAGCTTTCACGGTAGGCACGCAGGCTACGGTAGAAACCGTAGAACTCCTGATCCTGGCCGTAGGCCTTGGAGTAGATCGCAGCGGCCTGGGCATCACCATCACCGCGAACCTCTTCGGATTCACGATAGGCTTCAGCCAGCAGCACGCGGCGTTGACGATCGGCGTCAGCACGAATGCCTTCTGCCAGCTCGTTACCCTTGGCGCGGTGCTCGCGAGCTTCACGCTCACGCTCGGAGCTCATACGCTCGAACACACTGCGGTTTACTTCTTTCGGCAGATCGATGGCCTTGACCCGAACATCGACCACTTCGATGCCCAGCTCTTTTTCCGCCATCTTGTTCAGCGAAGCGGTGATATCGGTCATCAGCGCATCGCGCTCACCCGAGACCACTTCGTGCAGCGTGCGTTTACCAAACTGGTCACGCAGGCCCGACTCCAGACGACGGGAAAGACGCTCGTCAGCAATCTGCTTGAGGCCGGAAGTCGCGGTGTAGTAACGCTCAGCGTCCTTCACGCGCCACTTGGCGTAGGCATCGACCATGACTGCTTTCTTTTCCAGCGTCAGGAAGCGTTGTGTCGGTGCATCCAGCGTCATCAGGCGCGAGTCGAACTTGCGCACCTGGTTAACGTAAGGCACTTTCACATGCAGGCCCGGCTGAACATCGGTCTGAACCACGCGACCGAACTGCAGCAACACCGCACGCTCGGTCTGAGCCACGATGTAGAAGCAGTTCCAGGCTGCGATCGCCACGACGACGCCGACAATAAGGGCGATCAGCGATTTATTGCTCATCAGCGACTCTCCCTGGTACGTGCAGGCTGTTGCTGCAGATCAGCTGCCGCACGTGCATTCGCTTCATTGCTGGTGGCTGCCGCACCGGTCACCGAAGTGCTGGTGTTGCGACCACTTTCGACCATCTTGTCCAGCGGCAAGTACAGCAGATTGCTCTGGCCATTCTTGTTGCCGGTCACGAGAACCTTGCTGGTGCTGCTGAAGACTTCCTGCATGGTGTCCAGGTACAGACGCTGGCGGGTGACTTCAGGTGCCTTGCGGTACTCGGCGACCAGTTTGGTGAAGCGATCGGCCTCACCCTTGGCGCGCGAGACAGTTTCGTCACGGTAGCCGTTGGCATCTTCGATGATGCGCTGGGCCTGACCACGGGCTTCCGGCACGACGCCGTTGGCATAGGTTTCAGCCTGGTTGCGCGAACGCTGCTCGTCTTCACGGGCGCGGATCACGTCATCGAAGGCTTCCTGCACTTCACGCGGTGCCGCTGCGCTCTGTACGTTGACCTGGGTGACGGTGATACCGGTGCGATAGGTATCCATGAAGCGTTGCAGACGCTCCTTGATCTCGCTGGCCATCAATTCACGACCTTCGGTCAGCACCTGGTCCATCGCGGTGGAACCCACCACATGGCGCAGGGCACTTTCGGTCGCGTGCTGCAGGCTGATTTCCGGCTGATCGACGCTCAGCACGAAGTCCTGCAGGTTGCTGATCTTGTACTGCACGGTCAGCGGTACTTCGACGATGTTTTCGTCTTCAGTCAGCATTTGACCCTGCTTGGTGTACGCACGCTCACGCGTGACGTTTTCCAGGTACTTGCGATCGATCGGCGGGAAATAGATGTTCAGACCCGGGCCGACGGTTTCGTAGTACTTGCCGAAGCGCAGCACCACGGCTTGCTCCTGCTCGTCGACTACATAGACCGCGCTGTACAGCCAAACGGCCGCCAACACGACCAGGCCGATGCCGAGCAGGCCGCCAAAGCCGCCACTCTTGCCCGGACCACCGCCGTCATCACCGCGTTTCTTACCACCACCGAACAACCCATTCAGGCTTTCCTGCAGCTTTCGGAAGGCCTCGTCGAGATCCGGTGGTCCCTTGCGGTCGCCGTTATTGCGACGCTTGCCACCCCAAGGATCCTGATTATTCGAGTTGCCACCCGGCTCATTCCAAGCCATAGCGCTCTCCATCTGATAAAGCAAAGACGCACCCACGGCGCGCCGACCAATGCTACAGAATGCCTGTCACCGCGGCACAACCGCTTTCTCAGGCTTTTATTGCAAAGTGTGTTGTTCGATGAACTCTGTCGGCACAACGCCTTCACGGCTGACCAGCCGATTGAGCTCCGAGCGTGGCAATCGAACGGCCAGCAAGCTGACACCTTCTTCGTCGTGTTCTTCTTTCTGCACCGCTCCGAGTTCGAAGAACTGCGCACGCAGTCGAGCGAATCGTTGCGGCAAGCGCAAGGTACCGATAAACATCTCACTGCCCAGCAACTCGGCAATGGCTTGTTCGAGCAATTCCAGACCACTGCCATCACGCGCCGACAACCAGACCCGTTGAGGCTTGCCGCTTTCGTCGCGCTGGATCTGTGGCTCAACGCCTTCAAGCAAATCGAGTTTGTTATAGACCTCGAGGATCGGCAAGTCCTGGGCACCAATCTCGCCCAGCACCACCATCACCTGCTCGATCTGCAACATGCGATCCGGTTCGGCCGCATCGATCACGTGCAACAACAGGTCGGAGTTGCTCGACTCTTCGAGCGTAGACCGAAATGCCTCGACCAGCTTGTGGGGCAAGTGACGAATGAAACCCACGGTGTCGGCCAGGACAATCGGCCCCAGGTCGGCCAGTTCCAGACGGCGCAAGGTCGGGTCCAGCGTGGCAAACAACTGGTCAGCCGCGTACACGTCGGATTTCGTCACGTTATTGAAGAGCGTGGATTTGCCGGCGTTGGTATACCCCACCAAAGACACGGTAGGGATATCCGCACGCGTACGGCCACGTCGCGACTGTTCGCGCTGGCTGCGCACTTTTTCCAGGCGGCCCTTGATCTGTCGCAGGCGAACCCGCAGCAAGCGACGGTCGGTCTCCAGCTGGGTTTCACCCGGGCCACGCATGCCGATACCGCCACCTTGACGCTCAAGGTGAGTCCAGCCACGAACCAGCCGGGTGCTCATGTGGTCAAGCTGGGCCAGTTCTACCTGGAGCTTGCCTTCATGGGTACGGGCGCGCTGGGCGAAAATATCGAGAATCAGACCGGTGCGGTCGATCACGCGACACTCGAAAACACGTTCGAGGTTACGTTCCTGACTGGGCGTAAGCGTGTGATTGAAGATCACCAGATCGGCTTCTTCGGCATGGACCAGGTCGCGCAGTTCCTCGACCTTGCCGCTACCGATCAGGAATTTGGCGGTTGGCCGATGACGCGGCACGTTAAAAAACGCAACGGTCTCGGCGCCGGCCGAATTAGCCAATTCCTGAAACTCCTGCGGATCTTCGCGCGCCTCAGGGTCCTGTCCATCCAAGTGAACGAGGATCACTCGCTCACCACCACCGTGGCGCTCAAAGAACAAAGGAGACTCCTATCAGGCGTTACCTGGCTCAGCGTCGCCTGCTTCGGATTCGGTTGCGCTAGGCAGACGAATTGGACGAACCGGCACCACTGTAGAGATAGCGTGTTTGTAAACCATCTGGCTGACGGTGTTCTTCAGCAGGATAACGAACTGGTCGAAAGACTCGATCGTGCCTTGCAGTTTGATCCCGTTGACCAGGTAGATGGACACCCCAACTTTCTCTTTACGTAAAGTATTCAAGTAAGGGTCTTGTAGCGAATGCCCTTTTGACATGTGCCGCACTCCTTTAAGGATTCAATATAAAAAATAGGTAAACAGATGGCTTGTGGCCGTCACACCCCCAAGGATAGACGGCAATTGCAAGGACTCAGCTCAATATGGAGATGGTCCCCAGGTATTTCAAGGCGCGCGGCAGATTGTCGCAATCCAGGCTGTCCAACCAGTGTAAATCAGCCCAACTGCGCAGCCAGGTGAACTGACGTTTTGCCAATTGGCGCGTGGCAATGATTCCACGCTCCTGCATCTCGGCTTGCGTCAGCTTGCCATCCAGGTAGTCCCAGACTTGTCGGTAGCCTACTGCACGTATAGACGGCAACCCGGAATGCAGGTCACTTCGCTTACGCAGGGCTACGACCTCGTCGATGAATCCCTGTTCCAACATTAAAGTGAATCTTTGTTTAATTCGCTCGTGCAGTACCTGACGATTTGCCGGAGCAATGGCCAAGTTCGCGACAGTATAGGGCAATTGTTGCAGTCCCGAAGCGGCTGCTTCAGTACTTTGCGCAGATTGTCTCAGTCTAAGCTCGGTCATGCTCTGACCGCTGACACGATAAACTTCCAGCGCTCGACTGAGTCGCTGCGGATCGTTCGGGTGAATACGCGCTGCCGATTCCGGGTCGATGATCGCCAATTGGTCGTGCAGGGCTTGCCAGCCAAGGCGTGCAGCTTCTTCTTCGATCTGTGCGCGCACTTCAGGATCGGCCGCCGGCATGTCCGCCAGGCCTTCGACCAAAGCCTTGTAATAGAGCATTGTGCCGCCCACCAGCAGCGGAATTTTGCCCCGCGCGGTGATGTCGGCCATCGCTTCGAGGGCGTCACGGCGGAAATCTGCGGCGGAATAGCTCTCTGCCGGGTCAAGAATATCGATCAGACGATGGGGAAATTCGGCCAGAATCTCTTTCGACGGCTTGGCGGTGCCGATGTCCATGCCGCGATAGACCAGCGCCGAATCAACACTGATCAGCTCGCAAGGCAGGACTTTGGTCAGCTCGATGGCCAGGTCGGTCTTGCCCGCTGCGGTCGGGCCCATCAGGAAAATCGCAGGAGGGAGCTGGCTCATCAACGACCGCGCAGGAACAGTTTGTCCAGATCGTCCAGGCCCAATTGGGTCCAGGTCGGTCGGCCATGGTTGCATTGACCGCTGCGCTCGGTGTTTTCCATGTCACGCAGCAGACCGTTCATTTCCGGCAGGGCCAGACGCCGATTCGCCCGAATCGCGCCGTGGCAAGCCATGGTGCCAAGCAATTCGTTCAGGTGCACCTGAATCCGGTCACTGGTGCCATATTCCATCAGATCGGCCAAAACATCGCTGACCAACCGGTTGGCTTCCGCCTGCTTGAGCAAGGCCGGAATCTGTCGAATAGCCAGTGTTTCCGGGCCGAGACGCTGCAACTCAAAGCCCAGACGCTGGAACCACGCGACGTTTTCTTCGGCGCAATCGCCTTCGCGCTCGCTCACCGCCAACGATTCCGGAACCAACAGCGGCTGACCGCTCAGGCCTTCGCTGGCCATGGCGACTTTCAGGCGTTCGTACATGATCCGCTCATGAGCGGCGTGCATGTCCACCAATACCAGGCCTTGGGCGTTTTCCGAAAGGATGTAGATGCCCTTGAGTTGCGCCAATGCGTAACCCAACGGTGGAATATCGTCCTGACCGGCTGGCAGCGCGACAGCATTGGCTTCCGGCAGCGGCGCAAAAAACTCACGGTAAGCCGCCTGGGCTTCAGCCGCAGGCACGCCGGACTGAGGGCGCGGCGTGTATTGATACTGATAACCGGCACCAGCGCCCGAGCCCGCCGGCGTGTTGAACGACGGTTGCGCTTGGGGCTGCTCCAGCAACGCATTGGCCGCCAGGCGCATTTCGCCTTGCGGACCGAATTCACCGGCTTCGAGGCCGCTCGGACGAACGATGGCGGTCGCCACCGGTGCCGCCAGATGATCATCCGGTCGCACATCGCCCAAGGCACGGTGCAAAGTGCCATAGAGGAAATCGTGGACCATGCGCCCGTCACGGAAGCGCACTTCGTGTTTGGTCGGGTGCACGTTGACGTCGACACCGGCCGGATCGACTTCGAAAAACAGCACAAAAGTCGGGTGCCGACCATTGAACAGCACGTCGCGATAGGCCTGGCGCACCGCGTGGGCCACGAGTTTGTCGCGAACGGCGCGGCCGTTGACGAAGAAGTACTGCAAGTCCGCCTGGCTGCGGTTGAAGGTCGGCAAGCCCACCCAACCCCACAAATGCAGGCCATTGCGCTCGATTTCGATCGGCAGCGCCTGTTCCAGGAACCCCGAGCCGCAGATCGCCGCCACACGCCGGGCGCGAGCCGCGTCGTCATGGGCTTCGTGCAGGCTGAGGATGGTTTTGCCGTTGTGGCGCAGGTGGAACGCCACGTCGAAGCGCGCCAGGGCCAGACGCTTGATCACTTCTTGCAGGTGATCGAATTCGGTTTTTTCGGTTTTGAGAAACTTGCGCCGTGCCGGGGTGTTGAAGAACAGATCCCGCACTTCTACGGAGGTGCCCACCGGATGAGCGGCAGGCTGCACACGGGGCGCCATGTCCCGGCCTTCGGTTTCGACCTGCCAGGCCTGATCGGCATCGCGGGTGCGGGAGGTCAGGGTCAAGCGCGCCACGGAGCTGATCGAGGCGAGTGCCTCACCACGGAACCCGAGGCTCATCACCTGTTCGAGGTCTTCCAGGTTGCGGATCTTGCTGGTGGCGTGACGGGCCAGGGCCAGCGGCAGGTCATCGGCAGAAATGCCGCTGCCATCGTCGCGCACCCGCAGCAGCTTGACGCCGCCCTGCTCGACATCGACATCAATGCGCTTGGCGCCGGAATCGAGGCTGTTTTCCAGCAATTCCTTGATCACCGAAGCCGGGCGCTCGACCACCTCGCCGGCAGCAATCTGGTTCGCCAGTCGCGGGCTGAGCAGCTCGATGCGAGCGCTGTTGATCACGGCCTGATTCATTCTTTGGATGCCAGTTCGGTGCCGGGAATGGTCAGGGTCTGACCGATTTTCAGCTCGTCGGTTTTCAGGTTGTTGGCGCTGCGCAAGGTGGCCGGGGACACCTGATAACGCACGGCGATCATCGCCAGGGTTTCCCCCGGGTTCACCCGGTGATCACGCGGCCCTTGGGCGATTTTCCCGGAATCGCGCAGCCAGGCGATGTAAGTACCCGGTGGCGGATTCTGCTGGAAGAACTGGCGTACGCCGCTGCTGATCGAGCGAGCCAGCGCTTGCTGGTGGCTGGACGCCGCGAGTTTCGAGGCTTCGTTGGCGTTGGAGATGAACCCGGTTTCCACCAGGATCGACGGGATGTCCGGCGACTTCAACACCATGAACCCGGCTTGTTCCACGCGCTGTTTGTGCAGCGGCGTGACGCGGCCGATGTTGCTCAGAACCTTCTGGCCGACGTTCAGGCTGGACGTCAGCGAGGCGGTCATCGACAAGTCGAGCAGCACGCCTGCGAGCATGCGGTCCTTGTCGTCGAGGCTGACGTTGCCGGCACCACCGATCAAGTCGGAGCGGTTTTCACTGTCGGCCAGCCAACGGGCAGTTTCCGACGTGGCGCCGCGATCAGACAGGGCGAACACCGAGGCACCGAACGCGGCGGCCGAAGGCGCGGCATCGGCGTGGATCGAAACGAACAGGTCAGCGCCCTTCTTGCGGGCGATTTCGGTACGGCCGCGCAACGGAATGAAGTAGTCGCCGGTACGGGTCAGTTCGGCGCGGAAGCCTTTCATGCCGTTGACCTGGCGCTGCAATTCGCGAGCGATCGCCAGCACCACATCTTTTTCACGCTGACCGCGAGAGCCCGAGGCGCCCGGGTCTTCGCCGCCGTGGCCAGCGTCGATCACGACAATGATGTCGCGCTTGCCGGCCGGGGCGGGCGGCAGCTTGACCGGGGGATCGACCGGGGTGACCGGCACCGGTGCGACGGTCGCGACGTTGGTCGGCGCAGGAATCGGCGCGGCGTCGGCGGCGTTATCGAACAGATCGACCACCAGGCGGTTGCCGTACTGGGCGTTCGGCGCCAGGGTGAAGCTTTTCGGCGTGACGGCTTTTTTCAGGTCGATGACCACCCGCAGGTCGGTCGGCGTGCGTTGGGCCGAGCGCATGGCGGTGATCGGGGTGTTGGCGGTGGACACGTTCAGCGGCGCACCGAGGGTGGCGCCATTGATGTCGATCACCAGTCGGTCCGGGGCTGTCAGGGTAAAAACGCTGTGTTGCACCGGCCCGGTCAGGTCGAACACCAACCGTGTGTTGTCCGGCGCCCGCCACAGACGGACGCTGTTGACCTTCGTTTCGGCCACAGCGTCGACGGTCACCGCCAAAAACAACATCCCTACGGCAGCTACCATCGCGCGAAAGCGCATACCTGACCCCATCATTTAATTGATTTCCAATGCCAAAGCGGCACACCACGACTCGCCACGCGAGCCCTGGGACAAAATTTTCAGCGAACGCCCGCTGTCTTGCGGGCTAATGGTAATGGTCAGGTCGGGCTTTGGCAAAAAGCCTGCACCTTTATCGGGCCACTCGATCAGGCACAAGGCATCGTCTTCGAAGTAGTCGCGGATGCCGAGGTACTCCAGTTCTTCAGGGTCGACCAAACGATAGAGATCGAAATGGAAGGCGCGGATGTCGCCAATCTCGTAGGGCTCGACCAGGGTGAACGTCGGACTTTTTACCGCGCCCTCATGCCCCTGTCTCTTATACACATCTGACGCTGCCGACGACGGAGAGAGG
>NZ_JAGYFX010000103.1:0-20709 GCF_019946615.1 Pseudomonas sp. BF-R-01 | reverse complement strand
CCTACAGGTTCAGGGTGACCTGTAGGAGCGAGGCTTGCCCGCGAAGAGGCCAGCGGCAACACCGCGAACCCTGAACTAAACCCCCACCCGCGCCTGCAAACTCAAATGCGCCTTCTGCCCCGGTGCCAGGCTCAGGCTATCGGTCCCGCCGCTCGCCGCTTCCACACACACAAATTCGGAAATCTCGTTCCAGCTCACGCCCAATAGCGGACGCGTCCCCGGATGCCAGACCACCGTGTCCGCATCATCCCCGGTATCGATGCACAACTGCCGCTGCCAGGCGTGGTCCTTGAGCTGCAATTCGCCGTCATGCTGGAACACCCGCTGACAGCCACCCTCTACCCGCAACTCGCCTTCCTGCTGACAAACCTGGCGGTTCAACTGGTCGTAACCTTGCGCCCCGTCGAGCCCAGACAGCGCTATCTCACCGACATCACCAATACGCCAATAGGCGTGCAATGCCTGGCTCAATTGGCACGGCAGGCTGTCCTGATGCTCGGTGCTCAGGCGCAACTCCATGCGTTCGCCAAGGTGCGCATGCAGGTCCACTTGCCAGTCGCACAGCTGCAATTGCCAGTGCAGGCGCACGCCGTCATCGTCATGACGGCTGTCGAGCAGCTTCCAGTCCAGCAAGCGCGCCCAGCCATGGGACGGCCAGGCGTTTTCGCTCGGATGGCGGCCATACCACGGCCAGCACACCGGCACGCCGCCGCGAATAGCACCGACATGCGGCCACTTCGCCGCGCACCAGAGCCAGGGCTTCTGGCCCTTGGGCTGAAAGTGCAGCAACTGCGCGCCCTGACGACTGAACACCGCCTGACACAGCGGGTGATCGATCACCAGAACGTCGCGCATCTGATAGCGCTCCCACGCAAACACCGGACGTTCGCGCAAGGATTTGAAGAAGCGTTGTAGCGGATGCTCATGCATGTGCCACGGTCCTGAAAATCAGCTGTCACCGGGGTGCGCCGCCCCCAAAAAAAAGCGGACAGCCTGGGCTGTCCGCAAAAATGCGCACATAGAGAGGAGCTTATCGCAACAGCGTTAGAACACCGACTGAATTTTCAGGCCGGCGACCAGCGCGTTATCGACTTCATCCACACCGCCCGGGTGAGTGATGTATTGCAGGTTGGGACGCACGGTCAGCCAGTTGGTAACGTGGAAGCCGTAGTTGATCTCGTAGTTGTATTCGGTGGTACGCAGTGGCGAGAACCGTGGATCGTTGTAGTCCGTGACATTGTTGGCGGCGTTGACCAGCTCGGCGTTTTTCTTCACGTCATCGTTGACATGGATACGCGCGAAACCGATACCGACGTCATCTTTCGGACGAGCATCGAACGGGCCTTTGTACACAAACATCAACGACTGGTAGTTGTCGACGAAGTTGGTGTCCTTGTCGTGGAACGTGGCGTTGGCCGAAACGGTCAGGCCGCGGCTCTTGTCACCGTTGTGGTCGGTCAGCTGTTGCTGCGCCACGAACCAGTAGCCGGACTTGCTGTCGTGGCTGCGGTAAGCGTTGCCGCTGGTGGCAGCATCAGCACCGTTGTCGTCTTCACGAACGTCATTGGCATCAGCCGTGCTTTTGTAGTAACCGACACGGTATTCGCCCGGCAGGTTGTTAGGGTTAGGCAACCAGACCAGTTCGACCGGCAGGACGGTGCCGTTGGTACCACTGCCGCTGAGCTTGAAGCCGTTACCGTGCTCCAGTTGCGACGTGTTCTGGTTGTACGCGCCGATCTGCGCATAGAACTCAGGCGAGATGTTGTACTTCACGCGGACCGCAGCCTGCATGACCGGCCAGTTGTACCAGATGTTGGTCGCCCAGTTACCCACCTGGGAACCGCAGAACGCCAGGTTCTGGAACTCGCAAGGGAAGGTGTTGAAGTCTTCGCCTTCGCCGAAGTAACCGGCCTTGACGTCCAGTTTGCCGTCGAGGAACTGGTGCTTGATCCACAACTGGGTCAGACGGACCATATGGCCGCGACCGTAGACTTCCTGGGAGGAACTCAAGGTGCCGGCACGCGGGTCGCCGACACGGTCATTGGAGATGTTTTCGCCGTTACGGTTGGTCAGCTGGATCTTCGCCTGGGTGTTATCCCAGCCCCACAATTTTTGCAGGTCCAGTGCCACGCCCAAACCAAACTGGTCGGCATAACGCGCTGTCTTGTCGTCGTTGAAGCCGCCGTGAAGGTTGCTGCCCACTTCACCGACGTAGTCCATCTTGATGTCGATGCCTTGCTCGATCAGCTTGGTCCGCTCACCACCCCAATCACCGGTCATCCATTCGGAATCAGCGCTGAACGCGTCAGCCGCGTGCACACTACCGGCCAACATCATTGCCGCAATTGCCGACAACTGGCAGATAAGCTGAGCGTTGTTGTTCTTCTTCATCCCTACATCCTCGTTTTATTGTTATTAACTGTTTTTATCTAACGCGGTTACATCGGTTGCGATGCGCGACAGGCCGCCCACCGCATATCCCCCCTGTAGGAGCCAGGCTTGCCGGCGAAGGCGTCACTGAAATCGCTTTCGCCGGCAAGCCTGGCTCCTACAGTTTTTGATCTTCAGCGGTTTTTGAACTGGGTGACGTTGGCGCTGTGAACTTCAGTTTTTGGCAGACCGGCCACCCCCAGGCGCTCCCCGGTCTTGGCATCGAACAGCAGCACTTTCGATGGATCGAATTGCAGGGTCAGGGTCTCGCCCACGGCCGGCGCAACGTCGGGTGCCAGGCGGCAGCAGACTTTGGTGTCGTTGAGATTGACGAACACCAGCGTGTCCGGACCGGTCGGTTCAGTGACCTGCACTTCGGCGCGAATGGTCGGCAAACCATTGGCCTCGTTGCCCGCCAGCACGATCTGCTCAGGGCGCATGCCGAGGATCACTTCGCGATCTTCCAAACCGGCGTCCTGCATGCCCAACGGCAATTCGCAGCGCGCCTGACCGCTGTCGAGCAGCGCCAACAGACGACCGTCCTTGCGTTGCAAACGCAGGGGAATGAAGTTCATCGGCGGCGAACCGATGAAGCTCGCCACGAACAGGTTGGCCGGGTTGTTGTAGATGTCTTTCGGCGTGCCGAACTGCTGAATGATCCCGTCCTTCATCACCGCCACTTTGTCGCCCAGCGTCATCGCTTCGATCTGGTCGTGGGTCACGTAGACCGTGGTGGTTTTCAGGCGCTGGTGCATCAGTTTCATTTCGGTGCGCATCTCGACGCGCAGCTTGGCGTCGAGGTTGGACAGCGGTTCGTCGAACAGGTAAATCTTCGGCCGCCGCGCCAGGGCACGGCCCATCGCCACACGCTGTTGCTGACCGCCGGAGAGCTGGCCGGGCTTGCGGCTCAGCAGGTGTTCGATCTGCAGCAGCTTGGAGACGCGAGCAACTTCTTCATCGATTTCGGCGGCGGGCATTTTGCGAATCTTCAGGCCGAAAGCGATGTTGTCGCGCACGCTCATGGTCGGGTACAGCGCGTAGGACTGGAACACCATGGCGATGTCGCGATCCTTGGGGCTCATGCCGCTGATGTCGGCGTCATCCACCAGGATTGCGCCGCCGCTGATGGTTTCCAGGCCGGCGATGCAGTTCATCAGCGTGGATTTACCGCAGCCCGATGGGCCGACCAGGATCAGGAATTCCCCGTCATCGATCTTCAGTTCGATGTTTTTCAGGGTGTCCGGCAAACCGGCGCCGTAGGTCTTGTTGACGTTGCGTAATTCGAGAGTTGCCATGTTTCTACCCCTTGACCGCGCCGGACGTCAGCCCACGCAGGAAATACTTGCCAGCGAATATGTAGACCAGCAGTGTCGGCAGCCCGGCGATCATCGCGGCGGCCATATCAACGTTGTATTCCTTGGCCCCGGTGCTGGTGTTGACCAGGTTGTTCAGGGCCACGGTAATTGGCTGGGCATCGCCACTGGCGAAGACCACGCCGAACAGGAAGTCATTCCAGATCTGGGTGAACTGCCAGATCAGGCAGACCATCACGATCGGGATCGACATCGGCAGCAGGATCTTCCAGAAAATCGTGAAGAAGCCTGCGCCATCCAGGCGTGCAGCCTTGACCAGCGCATCCGGAATGCTCACGTAGTAGTTGCGGAAGAACAGCGTGGTGAACGCCAGCCCGTAGACCACGTGCACCAGCACCAGACCGGTGGTGGTGTTGGCCAGGCCGAACTTGCCGAGGGTGAACGAGGCCGGCAACAGCACGGTCTGGAACGGCAGGAAGCAGCCGAACAGCAGCAGGCCGAAGAACAACTGCGAGCCACGGAAGCGCCACATCGACAGCACGTAGCCGTTCATGGCACCGATGAAGGTCGAGATAAAAACCGCCGGCACGGTGATTTTCACCGAGTTCCAGAAGTACCCGCCGACCACGTCCCAGGCCTTGATCCAGCCGATGCCGTCAATGACGGTCGGCCAGCTCAGCAGGTTGCCGGTACGGATGTCTTCCGGGGATTTGAAGCTGGTCAGCAGCATCACGATCAGCGGAATCAGGTACACCGCAGCGGCCAGCAGAAGCGTGGCGTAAATCGCGATACGGCTGAAACTCAGCGTCGGTTTTCCGAGTTGATTAGTCATGGCGTTTGCCTCGCAGCTCGGAGTACAGGTACGGCACGAGGATGGTCAGCACGGCACCGAGCATCAGCATGGCGCTGGCCGAACCGATGCCCATCTGGCCACGGCTGAAGGTGAAGGAATACATGAACATCGCCGGCAGGTCGGACGAGTAGCCGGGACCGCCCGCCGTCATCGCCGCCACCAGGTCGAAGCTCTTGATTGCGATGTGCGCGAGGATCATGAAGGCGCTGAAAAACACCGGGCGCAGGCTCGGCAGGACGATCTTCAAATAGATGGTCGGCAGGCTCGCACCGTCGACTTGCGCGGCACGGATGATCGATTGATCGACACCGCGCAGACCGGCCAGGAACATCGCCATCACAAACCCGGAGGCTTGCCACACGGCAGCGATCACCAGGCAGTACACCACGCGATCCTGATCCACCAGCCAGTCGAGACGGAAGCCTTCCCAGCCCCAGTCACGCAGCATCTTGTCCAGGCCCAGGCCAGGGTTGAGCAGCCATTTCCAGGCCGTACCGGTGACGATCATCGACAGCGCCATCGGGTACAGGTAAACGGTGCGAATGAAGCCTTCCTTGCGAATGCGCTGGTCCAGCAGCACCGCGAGGAACACGCCCAATACCAGGCTGATGCCGATGAACATGCCACCGAAGAGCGCGAGGTTCTTGCTCGCGACCCACCAGCGATCGTTGTCCATCAGGCGCATGTATTGCTGCAGGCCGACCCATTTGTAGCTCGGCATGAAGCTGGAATTGGTGAAGGACAGTATGAATGTCCAAATGATGTAACCGTAGAAACCAACCAACACGATGAGCATGCTTGGCGCGAGTACCAACTTGGGTAACCAGCGTTGCAGCGCATCGAACGGTGAGGCTTTGCTGAAAACCGCCACAGAGCTCATCGGGATAATCCATTGGAGAAGTGAGTATCTGTAGGAGCGAGGCTTGCCCGCGAAGGCGGCGTAACTGTCGACAACTCTGTTGAATGTCAGACTGCTTTCGCGGGCAAGCCTCGCTCCTACAAGGGGAACGGTCCCAGAAAATTGCCGCAGGCGAGCCTGCGGCCTCAGGGATTACTGGGCGGCTTTGACAGCCGATGCCAGTTGGGCGCTGGCCTTGGCCGGGTCAGCGTCCTTGTCGTTCATGAAGTTGGTGACCACGTCGAAGATCGCGCCTTGCACAGCCAGGGAAGTGGCCATGTTGTGCGCCATGCTTGGTTGCAGGCCGCCGGTTTTCTCGTCCGCCAGGAAGTCCTTGGCGGCGGTTTGAGCGCAGGCGTCGAAACCGAGCTTGTCCATCTCGTTCAGCATGTCGGTACGGACCGGGATCGAGCCTTTGTTGATGCTGAAGACTTTCTGGAAGTCGGTCCCCAGAGCAACCTTGGCCAGGTCTTGCTGGGCGGCGATGTCACCCTTGCGATCAGCTTTCAACTTGAATACAGCCATCGAGTCGATGTTGTAGGTGAAGGCTTTTTCGGTGCCCGGGAACGGCACGCACTGGTAGTCCTTGCCGGCGACTTTCTTCGCCGCAGTCCATTCGCTTTTCGCCCAGTCGCCCATCATCTGCATACCGGCCTTGCCGTTGATGACCTCGGCGGCAGCGATGTTCCAGTCACGACCGGCGCGGTTCGGGTCCATGTAGCCGGTGAGTTTTTTCAGCTCGGTGAACGACTTGGTCATTTCCGGCCCGGACAGGGTTTTCTGATCCAGGTCTACCAACGCTTTTTTGTAACCATCGGCGCCCATGACCGAGAGCACCACGTCTTCAAACACGGTGCTGTCTTGCCAAGGCTGACCACCGTGGGCGAGCGCGATGAAGCCGGCGGCTTTGAGCTTGTCGCCGGCGGCGTAGAATTCTTCGAGGGTGGTCGGGGCTTTGTCGATCCCGGCTTTCTTGAACACTTCCGGGTTGATCCACAGCCAGTTCACACGGTGAATGTTCACCGGAACGGCCACGTAGTCGCCTTCGTATTTGACGGTGTCGGAGACTTTCTTGATCAGCAGGTTATCCCAGCCTTCGGACTTGGAAACGTCTTTCAGGGTGTCGGTGCTGAGCAGGCCAGTGCTGCCCCACTCCTGGATGTCCGGACCCTTGATCTGGGCAACGCCCGGCGGGTTACCGGCGACTGCGCGGCTTTTCAGTACGGTCATGGCCGTGGAACCACCACCACCGGCGACTGCGCCGTCCTTCCAGGTGAAGCCGTCTTTTTCGACTTGAGCCTTGAGGACATCGACCGCTGCTTTTTCACCACCCGACGTCCACCAGTGAACAACTTCCACCGAACCTTTGGAATCGGCGGCAAGGCCACTGAGAGGAAATGCACTGAGGGGAAGCAGCGACGCGAGAGAAATGACAGTAGCGAGGCGAGAAATCGCATTCATCTAGTAGTACCTTTCTTGTTGTTATGCATGCAAGTCTGGTGCTTGCGCTGCATAGGATTTTAAACAGGAGTCATCCCCTCGCAGGTAACGAAGGGACGCGTGAATGTCACCGCATGGTTACATAGAACCGCTCTGGGACAGACTCGCCAAGGCACTGGCCATGCTCGGCGCCAGCGGCAGGCGCGGAATCAACACGGCTTGCCAGGCGTGATAGAGATCGGGTTTGCCGGCCCAGATATCGGCGCTCGGACGGTTCTGCGGATCGAGCTCGTGATACCAACTGCCCTCGCAGCGGTCGATGAAATGACTGTCACAAAATTCCCAGAACAGTCGGTACCAGGTTTCATATTGCTCATCGCCCGTGCGTTTAAGCAGCGCGCTGGCGGCGGCGCTGGCTTCGCAATGGGTCCAGTGCAAGCGATGGCGAACCACCGCGCGATTATCCCAATCGAGGGTGTAGACAATCCCGGGCAGCCCGTCGATATCCCAGCCGTGGCGGCAGTTGTGCTCGAAGAGTTTTTGCGCGTCAGTGGCGAGCCAACCGGGCGTCAGCATCCCGGCCTGTACTCGCGCAGCTTCGAGGTGCAGCAACAGCCGGGCCCATTCGAAGCCGTGTCCCGGCGTGGTGCCGTAAGGACGGAAACCGTCGGCCGGGTTGTCGTGGTTGTAGTCGCGCAACGGCTGCCAGTCGCGGTCGAAATGTTCGACCACCAGGTAATCGTTGGCGGCGGCGTGACCATGGATCACGCGCTCGACGATCCGTTGCGCGCGGCACAACCAGCGATTGTCTTGCGTGACATCGGCCAGCGCGAGGAAGGCTTCGGTGGCGTGCATGTTGCTGTTGGCGCCGCGATAACGTTCCTCTTCACGCCAGTCGCGATTGAAGGATTCGCGCATTGCGCCCTCCTCCTCACTCCAGAAATACGTGTCGATGATGTTAATCGCGTCATCGAGCAAGGCCTGTGCGCCGGGACGCCGCGCCACCACGGCGGAACTGGCGGCCAGGGCAACGAAAGCGTGCAGGTAAGCGGCCTTGCCGGTGTTGTCGTCAAGGGGATGCGCGGTGGCGAACCAGCCACCATGCTCGGCATCGCGCAACGGCCCGCGAAGGGCATTGATGCCGTGATCCACCAGCTCGGCGAAACCCGGCAGGCCCTGGATGTGCGCCATGGCGAAGCTGTGGGTCATGCGCGCGGTGTTCATGGTTTCGGCATGGGCGTTGGCCGGGAGACAGCCCTTTTCGTCGAGATTGCCGAAGCCCTCGGGGAGCTTCGAAGCCTTGGCGAATGCCAGCAGGCGCAGGCCTTCGGCGGCGAGCCATTGCTGATGGGCCGGTGCGTTCAGCCAACTGCTGAAAGCGGGTTGGAAGGTGTCCATGGGGTGCCTTTTTTGTTGTTATGACTGCGGGCAGTCTAAACAACGGGCGGTGGCGGGCTTGTAACGAAGGGGGCGAGTTATGTCACCGAATGGTGACATTTTGTAGGAGCCAGCTTGCTGGCGATGGCGTTTTCAATGACGCTATCGCCAGCAAGCTGGCTCCTACAGGGATTTGTGTTTTTTCAGTCGATTGATCGAGGCAATTGGAGCGTCACCCGCAACCCACCTTCACGCAGGTTTTGCAGGCTGACTTCCCCGCCATGGCTATGGGCAATGTTGCGCGCAATGCCCAATCCCAAGCCATAACCCTGCTGCTGCCCGGCCAACCGGAAGTGTGGCTCGAACACCTGCTCCAGCCGCTGCTCCGGCACACCCGGCCCTTCGTCATCGACATGCAGGACAAACGCGTTCTCGTCGTCATCGATGTGCAGGTGCGCGTTCTGACCGTACTTCAAGGCGTTGTCGATCAGGTTGCCGATGCAGCGCTTGAGCGCCAGCGGTTTGCCCGGATACGCCGCCAGCGCCCGACCCTGCTGGGTCACGCGACCATTGCCGTTAGGCGCCAGATACGGTTCCACCAGGCAATCGAGCACATGGTTGAGGTCCACCTGTTCGATGTTTTCGTGGATGTCAGTGTCTTTCACGCATTGCAGCGCGCCTTTGACCAGCAACTCCAGCTCATCGAGATCTCGTCCGAATTTGGCTTGCAGCTTTTCGTCTTCCAGCAATTCGACACGCAGGCGCAAGCGGGTAATCGGCGTGCGCAAATCATGGGAAATCGCGCTGAACAACTGGCTGCGTTCAGTCAGGTAACGGCTGATACGTTCGCGCATCGCATTGAAGGCGCGCCCCACTTCCACCACTTCACTGCCGCCGCCCTCCGCCACCGGCTCGACTTCCGCCCCGAGGGACATGTCCCGCGCCGCCCGTGCCAAACGCTTGAGCGGTCGGCTCTGCCAATGCACCAGCAAGCCGATGAACAACAGCAAAAAGCCGCTGGTGAGGACGATGAACCAGACTTGCTGCGCCGGCAGGCCTTGCTCTTCAAGGCTGGTGTAGGGCTCGGGCAACAGCGAGGCGATGTACAGCCACTCGCCCGGTGCCATCTGGATTTGCGTGACCAGCACCGGCGGATTCACCGGCTCAAGGGTCAATGCGTAGTGCGCCCAGGAACGCGGCAGCTCATCCAGTTTCAGGCCACCGTTGAAGATCCGCAGGTCTTCGGGGCTGACAAAGGTCACCGAGATATCGGTGTCCTGGCCGAGCGACTGACGCAGCACTTCGTCCACCGCTTTGAGCACCGCCGCTTTGCGCGGGGTGATCGGCAGCACTTCCATGCCAAGCGGTTTGTCGTTGAGGGTCACCACGAAACGGGTGCCGCCCATGCTTCGCAACTGGTCGAGCACCAGCGGCCTGAACGCGACCGGCAACGAGCGAAAATAACTGACGCTGGCGGTCATCGAATGGGCAAGGCTGCGGGCGCTGGTGACCAGGCCTTCCAGCTGCGTGGCACGCAATTGCGAGACCCAGATCACGCTCGACAACGTCTGCGCGAACAACACCGCCAGCAAGGTCAGCAGCAACATCCGCCCGAGCAGCGAACGCGGGACCGGAACCTTTGCCGCGAGCTTGCGCAACACCTCAGTGACCATTGCTGGCAACCACATTGGCCGCCAACTGATAACCGCTGCCGCGCACGGTGCGAATCAGTCGCGGCGGTTTTTCGGTATCGCGCAGGCGTTGGCGCAAACGGCTGACGGCCATGTCGACGATCCGGTCCAGCGGCATCAGGTCGCGGCCACGGGTGGCGTTGCCGATGGTGTCGCGGTCGAGGATTTCCTGGGGGTGATCGAGGAACAGTTTCAGCAGGGCGAAATCGGCGCCGGAGAGAATCACTTCTTCGCCATCAATGTGGAACAGCCGATGGCTGACCATGTCCAGCCGCCAGTCATCGAAGGCCAGCACTTCACTGCCGGAACGTTCCTGACCGAATTGCGCACGACGCAACAAGGCTTTGATCCGCGCCTGCAATTCACGGGGGCTGAAGGGTTTGCCAAGGTAGTCGTCGGCGCCCAGTTCCAGGCCGATGACGCGGTCGGCTTCGTCGGAGCTGGCGGTGAGCATGATGATCGGCACTTGCGCCTGACGCGGGTGCTGGCGGATCCAGCGGCAGAGGCTGAAACCGTCTTCGTCGGGCAGCATCACGTCGAGGATCACCAGATCGCTCGGCGCATCGTTCAACGCCTGGCGGAAACCGGCGCCGTCGGGCGTGGTACGTACCTGGAAACCCGCACGGGTCAGGTAGGTGTCCAGCAACTCGCGTATCTCTTGATCGTCATCGACCAACAAAATCGACTTGTTGACTGAGCTCACGGGGCGGCGTCCTTGTTGTTTGAATTTGAGGATTATGCCTGATCGATCATAAATCTATGTGTCTGTTCCGGCCTCTTCGCGGGCAAGCCTCGCTCCTACAGGTTGCTCCGGTGCTTCTGTAGGAGCGAGGCTTGCCCGCGAAGAGAACGACGCGGTCCTTATGCCTGGTCGAGGGCCACACCCGCGCCCACCAGCCCGGAATACGGCGCCGTCACCAGCCACACCGGAATCCCCTTGAAGTAATCACTCATGCAACCCTTGTCGGCAAAGCACCGCGCAAAACCGCTTTCGAGGAAGAAATCGGCAAACCGTGGGATCACTCCACCGACGATAAACACGCCACCGCGCGCGCCCGTGGTGAGCACGTTGTTGCCCGCCACGCGACCGAGCCAGCAGCAGAACTGTTCCAGCACTTCCAGCGCAATCGGATCACCCGCCAGGCCGGCGGCGGTAATCGCTTCCGGCGTTTCGAGCACAGGCGTATGCCCATCCACCGCGCAAATCGCCCGATAGACGCGCGGCAAGCCGCTGCCACTCAACGCCGTTTCCGCGCTGACATGCCCAATCTCGTTGAAGATGTGCTGCCACAACTGAGTTTCACGCGGGCTGCTCAACGGCAAATCGACGTGGCCACCCTCGCCCGGCAATGCAGCAAAACGCCCTTCGCCGAGATCGAGCAAAGTACCGACGCCCAACCCCGTGCCCGGACCAATCACCACCGCCGGGCGCAACGGTTCCGGCGTGCCTTCGCAAACCACGCGGAATTCGCCCGGCTGCAAACGGGTCATGCCCAGCGCCATCGCCGAGAAGTCGTTGACCAGCAGCAGTTGCTCCACTTGCAGGGTCTGGCAGAACGCCTTGCGACTGAGGCGCCAGTGATTGTTGGTGAACTTGAATTCATCACCACTCACCGGGCCGGCCACTGACAAACACACGGAACCAATCGAACCCGGAGCCAGCCCCTGCCCGTTCAGATAGACGCTGATCGCCTCTTCCGGGCTGGGAAAATCTGCCGTTGCCAGCACCTGGACCGATTCCAGCTGCTGGTTTTTCCACAACGCGAAACGTGCGTTGGTCCCACCGATGTCACCGACCAAAGCCAGTTTCAATTAAGCGTCTCCAGGGCAGAAGTAAAGGCGCTGGCGCCCTGCTCTGCGGAGCTGAAGGCCATGCGCATGAAACCAAACAGCTCGCGACCGGTGCCAATGTTGTTGCCCAACAGGCCCTTGGCCGGCGTGCGCGCTGCGAATTCTTCGGCGTCCACCTTAAGCTCCAGGGTGCCTTTGACGCCATCGACGCGGATGATATCGCCCTCTTGGACTCGCGCCAAAGCGCCGCCCACATAAGCTTCGGGGCTGACGTGAATCGCCGCCGGGATTTTCCCCGAGGCGCCGGACATGCGCCCATCGGTGACCAGCGCGACTTTGAAGCCGCGATCCTGCAGCACGCCGAGGAACGGCGTCATTTTGTGCAGTTCCGGCATGCCGTTGGAGCGCGGGCCCTGGAAGCGCATCACCGCGACAAAGTCCTTCTCCAGCAAACCGGCCTTGAACGCATCGGCCAGATCCTGTTGATCCTGGAACACCATTGCCGGTGCTTCGACGATCTGGTTTTCCAAGGCGACTGCCGAGACTTTCATCACGCCACGACCGAGGTTGCCTTCCATCACGCGCAAGCCGCCCTCGGGCGAGAACGCTCGAGCGACTGGACGCAGGATGGTTTCATCGAGGCTGTCGGTGACGCCTTCGCGCCATACCAGCTCACCGTTATCGAGGAACGGTTCCTTGGTGTAGCGGCTCAGGCCGTGGCCCAGAACCGTGTTGACGTTTTCGTGGAGCAGGCCGGCTTCCAGCAGTTCGCGGATCAGGAACGACATGCCGCCCGCCGCCTGGAAGTGGTTGATGTCGGCTTTGCCGTTCGGGTAGACGTGGCTCAGGGTCGGCACGACTTCGGAGAGGTCGGCCATGTCCTGCCAGGTCAGTTGAATGCCCGCCGCCATGGCAATCGCCGGCATGTGCAAAGTGTGGTTGGTCGAACCGCCGGTGGCGTGCAGCGCCACGATGGAGTTGACCAGCGAACGCTCATCGACGATTTCGCCGATCGGCATGAAGTTGCCATTCTGCTTGGTCAGGCGCGTGACCTGATGCGCCGCTTCGCGGGTCAGGGCATCGCGCAACGGCGTGTTCGGGTTGACGAAAGAGGCGCCCGGCAAGTGCAGGCCCATGACTTCCATCAGCAACTGGTTGGTGTTGGCGGTGCCGTAGAAGGTGCAGGTGCCGGGGCTGTGGTAGGAATTCATTTCCGATTCCAGCAGCTCTTCGCGCGAGGCCTTGCCTTCGGCATAGCGCTGGCGCACATCGGCTTTCTGCTTGTTGGAAATGCCCGAGACCATCGGCCCGCCCGGTACGAAAATCATCGGCAGATGACCGAAGCGCAACGCGCCCATCATCAGGCCCGGCACGATCTTGTCGCAGATGCCGAGCATCAGCGCGCCATCGAACATGTTGTGGGAAAGGGCAACAGCGGTGGACAGCGCGATCACTTCACGGCTTGGCAGGCTCAGTTCCATGCCCGGCTCGCCTTGGGTCACGCCATCGCACATCGCCGGGGTGCCGCCGGCGAACTGGCCGACGGAGCCGATTTCGCGCAGGGCTTTTTTGATCAGTTCAGGAAAGACTTCGTACGGCTGATGCGCCGAGAGCATGTCGTTATATGACGAAACAATCGCGATGTTCGCGGAGTTCATCATTCGCAGGCTGTTCTTGTCTTCGGTGCCGCAACCGGCCACGCCGTGGGCGAAGTTGGCGCATTGCAGCTTGCCGCGCATCGGACCGTCGCTGGCCGCACCGCGAATGAGCGCAAGGTAAGCCTCGCGGGTTGCGCGGCTGCGGGCGATAAGCCGTTCGGTGACCTCAAGGACGCGGGGATGCATGTGTAGAACTCCAGGCTAACGGATGTGGCGACCTGATTGTCTATGCTGAACAAGAGCCGTTGTTGATGGGATGACAAACGGCTTTCTTGATCATTCGGACCAGTTGATTCAGGTCACTCGTTGTAGATTGAACAAAATATTGCCACTAAAAAGGCTTGTTTTCTATTTTTATGCGAATAATCTTGTAATTCCAACAACAAAACGACGGCGGCCCTGTTAAATGACTCTTCGAATCGCAATCAATGGTTTTGGCCGTATCGGCCGCAACGTCCTTCGCGCACTGTATACCCAAGGCTACCGTCAGGATTTGCAGATCGTTGCAATCAATGACCTGGGCGACAGCGCGATGAACGCTCATCTGCTCAAGTACGACACTGTTCACGGCACGTTCGACGCCGATGTCCAGCATGATCAGGAAAGCCTGACCGTCAATGGCGACCGGATTTCCGTCAGCGCCATTCGTAACCCGGCCGAGCTGCCGTGGGCTGCGGAAAAGATTGATTTCGTGTTCGAATGCACCGGTTTGTTCACCGACCGGGCCAAAGCCGCCGCGCATATTACGGCCGGCGCGCGCAAAGTGATCATCTCTGCACCGGCCAAAGGCGCCGACGCCACCGTGGTGTATGGGGTGAACCACGACATTCTGCGCCAATCGCACCAGATTATTTCCAACGCGTCGTGCACCACCAACTGCCTGGCTCCGGTCGCCCAGGTGCTGCACCGCGAACTGGGCATCGAAAGTGGTTTGATGACCACCATCCACGCCTACACCAACGACCAGAACCTGACCGACGTCTACCACACCGACCCGTACCGCGCCCGTTCGGCCACCCAGAACATGATCCCGAGCAAGACCGGTGCGGCCGAAGCGGTCGGCCTGGTGCTGCCGGAACTGGCGGGCAAACTGACCGGCATGGCCGTGCGTGTGCCGGTGATCAACGTGTCGCTGGTGGACCTGACCGTGCAACTGAAGCGCGAGGCGTCGGCCGATGAAGTGAATGCACTGCTCAAGGAAGCCAGCCAGCATTCGAAGATTCTGGGCTACAACACGTTGCCGCTGGTCTCGAGCGACTTCAACCACAACCCGCTGTCGTCGATCTTCGACGCCAACCACACCAAGTCCAGCGGCAAGCTGCTGAAGGTTCTGGCCTGGTACGACAACGAATGGGGCTTCTCCAATCGCATGCTCGATAACTGCCTGGCGCTTTGCAACGCTGAGTAACTCTGTGCCTGTTGCGCCGTACCCGACTCTGTAGGAGCCAGGCTTGCCGGCGAAGAACGATGACGCGGTCTAACAGATACATCGCGCCGCTCGGTTCGCGGGCAAGTCGGGTCGCCGCACCGCTCGCGCCTACAGGCGATGGCGTACTCAACCATCGTCGGTAACCTGCCTACGGAATACCCCATGATCGGTATCAGCTTCACGCAAAAAACCGTCGCCGCGCGCAAACGCATCGCCCTGGTCGCCCATGACCACTGCAAGGTGTTCCTGCTGGACTGGGCCGAGCGGCACAAAGACAAGCTCGCGCTACATGAACTGGTCGCCACCGGCACCACGGGTTTGTTATTGCAACAACGCCTCGACCTGCCCGTGGAAAGCATGATCAGCGGCCCCTTGGGCGGCGACCAGCAACTCGGCGCGCAAATCGCCGAGCAGCGGGTCGACATGCTGGTGTTCTTCTGGGACCCGTTCGAACCGCAACCCCATGACCCGGACATCAAGGCATTGCTGCGGGTCGCGGCAGTCTGGAACATTCCCGTCGCCTGCAATGAATGCAGCGCCGACTACCTGCTCAGCAGCCCGTTGATGGATCAGGCGCATTCCCATCGCATTCCCGATTACGCGACCTATTTGCTGGGCCGCGCATAAACCTTCACAAATCAGGACTTGACCATCGTAGCGGATGATAAGCATTATCATTTGATCAAAATGGATCAGGTCCTCCCGTGAGTCAATCGCGCTTCAATCACGTCTTCATCGCCCAGCGCGTCTCTCTGCTGCGCACGCTGGAGCGGATGGTCAACAATCACAGCACCGCCGAAGACCTCTTGCAGGAGACCTACCTGCGCGTGACCCGTGCGCTCAGCGAACGGGCCATCGACCACCTTGAACCCTTTGTTTTCCAGACCGCCCGCAACCTGGCGCTGGACCATTTGCGTGCTCGGCGCATTCAGTCCCGGACGATGCTCGACGACGTGCCGATGGACGTGGTGGAAAGCATTGCCGCGCCAGCCAGCAGTGCCGAGGACGCCGCCCATGCCAAACAATTGCTGGAGCGTTTGAACGTGAGCCTCAGTGAACTCAGCGCCCGTCAGCAGCAGATTTTCATTCTCAGCCGTTTGCACGGGCACAGCTATCTGGAGATTTCCGAGAAGCTCGGCGTGTCATTGAGCACGGTGCAAAAGGAGTTGAAGCTGATCATGGCCATCTGCATCGGTGTCGCCGAACGGTTAAACGGCGACTGAGCAAGCAAGGCTTTGCTACCCTTGCCCACTTTCAAGCTCCACTAAAAAACAGCCGTGCACAGACACTGCCGAGGAAACACCGTGACGGACACCCACCGCTCCCCTCCGCCCTCCCCGGCGCGGGACTCCGCAAGTGCGATGGACCAGGCCCTGGACTGGCTGATCGTGCTGGGCAGTCCGAGCGAAGAACAGTCTCGCCAGTTCCAGGCATGGCTGGACGCCGACCCTTTGCATGCGCAAGCGTTCGCCAAGGCCCAGGCCATCTGGGACGGCCCGCAAGTCGTGCAATGCGCGCAGCACCTGGCCGCGCAACCACCCAAAGTCACCGTGTTGTCGCGCCTGCGCCCGCACTGGAAACCATTGGCCACCGCTGCCGTGTTGATCCTCGGCCTGTTCAGTTTCAGCAACCTGCCCCTGCGTCTCCAGGCCGATCACCTGACGGTGGTCGGTGAGCGTCAGCGCCTGCAACTGGAGGACGGCTCGAAAGTCCTGCTCAATACCAATTCAGCGTTTTCCAGCACCATCAACGATCAGCAGCGCGTCGCCCGTCTTTATCAGGGCGAAGCGTTTTTCGACGTGCCGGCCCATCGCGGCCAGCCGCTGGAAATCGACGCCGGACCGGTGAAGGCCAGCGTGCACGACACCGCGTTTGCGGTGCGCTACCTCGATGGCGTGACGCAGGTTCAAGTGCAGCGTGGTGATGTCGACTTGCGGGCGACCCGCGACGACGCACGGATTCGCCTGTCTGCCGGCGAAAGCATCCGCATCGGCCCCAACGGTTTCGACCGGCCGGCCAGGCTCGATGCCGCGACTGACCTGGCCTGGGTCCAGGGCCGACTGGTGTTTGAAAACTGCCCGATGAGCCAGGTGCTGGCGGAGCTGCGTCGCTACTATCCAGGCTGGATCATCAACAACAACGAGCAATTGGCCGACGTCGCCGTGACCGGCAATTACCGTCTCGACCAGCCGCTGGACGTGGTCCGCTCGCTGGCGCACATCACCTCGGCGCGGCTCCAGGAATATCCGGCTCTGGTGATCCTGAACTAAATGAGAATTATTTTTACTCGATAGCTGAAGCTCGTACGTCTCGTTATAGCCAATGCAATTGATTCGCATCTTCATATGCCAATCAGCACCTATAAAGATTCGTGCGACTCGGAGCGCTATCGATGTCCTCTCGCCTTACCCGCCACTCCTCTTCACCGTCCCGCGTGCTCTCGCTGCTGACCGCCGCCATCCTCATGGCTGGTAGCGCGCCGCTGATGGCCGCCACCGCCGCCGAGCAACCGACGCGCAACATGGGCGATTACGCGTTTGCGATCCCGCAACAGTCGCTGGTCTCGGCACTCAATGCCTTTACCGCGGTGACGGGCTGGCAGGTCGGCTTGCCGGCAGAACTTGGGCAAGGCGTGGCCTCGCCGGGTGTGCGCGGGTCCTTGTCGCCGGAGAAAGCCCTGGATCGCCTGTTGGTGGGGACCAACCTGAGCTATCGCAAACTGGGCAACAACAACATCGTCCTGGAAAAGCGCCCGAGCAGCGGCGCCCTCAATCTGCAACAGGTGACCATCAGCGCCACCCGCCAGGAACAAACCGTGGAAAGCGTGCCGGGCACCGTCACCGTTCACACCCGCGAAGAGCTGGACCGCAACAACGTCAACACCATCAAGAACCTCGTGCGTTACGAACCGGGCGTTTCGGTCGGTGGTGCCGGCCAGCGCGGCGGGATCAGCGGCTACAACATCCGCGGCATCGACGGCGACCGGATCCTGACCCAGGTCGACGGCGTCGAAGTGCCGAACGACTTCTTCAACGGCCCTTACGCCAAGACCCAGCGCAACTACGTCGACCCGGAGATCATCAAACGCGTCGAAATCCTCCGTGGGCCGGCCTCGGTGCTGTACGGCAGCAACGCCATAGGCGGTGCGGTTAGTTATTTCACCCTCGACCCGGACGACATCATCAAACCCGGCAAAGACGTCGGCGCCCGCCTGAAAACCGGCTACAGCTCCGCCGACGAGAGCTGGCTGAAGTCCGCGACGGTGGCTGGCCGCGCCGATCAGTTCGATGGCTTGCTGCATTACAGCCAGCGCGACGGTCATGAAACCGAATCCTACGGCAACAACAACGGCACCGGGTTGGCGCGCACTGCGGCCAACCCGGAGGACGTGCGAACCTACAACGTGCTGGCCAAGATCGGCTGGAACTACAACGAAGATTCGCGCCTGGGCCTGACGTATGAAAAGTACAAGGACGACCGCGACACCGATCAGAAAAGCGCCTACGGCGGTCCGTTCGACAAAGGCCAGCCGGCGATTCCGGCCAGCGTCCTGCCGGGCGGCATGTACCAGTGGCGCACCGGTAACGACACCGTCACCCGCGAGCGTTTCGGCCTGGAACACAGCTTCGCCCTCGACAGTCTGCTGGCAGACAACGTCAAGTGGAGCCTGAACCACCAGGTCGCCAAGACCGACCAGAGCACCGAAGAGTTCTACTACCCGATCTCACGCAAAGTGCTGCGCACCCGCGAAACCCTTTATGAAGAAAAGCAGTGGGTGTTTGACGCGCAACTGGACAAGGCTTTCAGTCTTGCCGACACCGAGCACCTGCTGACCTACGGCACCACGATCAAGCAGCAGAAAGTCACCGGTTCGCGCAGCGGCAACGGCACCTGCCTCGCGGTCTTTGGCTCCTGCCGAACCCTCGGCGCCGTCAGCACCGCAGACGTGCTGAAAAAATCCAGCGACTTCCCCGATCCGACCGTCAACACCTACAGCCTGTTCGCCCAGGATCAGATCAGCTGGGACAAATGGACCTTCCTGCCGGGGCTGCGCTACGACTACACCGAGCTCAAGCCGCACATCACCCAGGAGTTCTTGAACACCGTGGCGGCCGATGGCCGCGGCACCGTCAGCAACGACTCCAAAACCTGGCATCGCGTGTCGCCGAAATTCGGCCTGACCTACGCCCTGACTGACCAGTACACCTGGTATGGCCAGTACGCCGAAGGTTTCCGCACACCGACCGCCAAGGCGTTGTACGGACGCTTCGAGAACACCACCACCGGTTATCGCGTGGAACCCAACCCGAACCTCGACCCGGAAACCAGCAAAGGTTTTGAAACCGGTCTGCGCGGTCAATTCGAATCGGGCTCCTTCGATGTGGCTGTGTTCTACAACAAGTACCGCGACTTCATCGAAGAGGATGCCATCTCCCCCGGTTACAACGAGCTGACCTTCCAGAGCGCCAACATCAAGCGCGCCACGATCAAGGGCGCAGAGGTCAAGGGACGCCTGAACCTCGACGTCTTCGGCGCGCCACAAGGTCTGTACACCCAGGGCTCGGTGGCCTACGCCTACGGTCGCAACAACGACAACGGCGAACCGATCAACAGCGTCAACCCGCTGACCGGCGTGTTCGGCCTCGGTTACGACCAGGACAACTACGGTGGTTTGCTCAGCTGGACGCTGGTGAAAAAGAAGGATCGTGTCGACGACACCAAATTCAAGTCGCCGGACGGCGTCAGCAGCCAGTTCAAATCGCCGGGCTTCGGCGTGCTGGACCTGACCGGTTTCTACAAAGTGACGGACGACGTGACTGTCAGCGCCGGGGTCTACAACCTGACCGACAAAAAGTACTGGCTGTGGGATGACGTGCGCGGTTACGACGGCGTCGGCGAGGCTTCGGTCCTCAGCCCGGCCAACCTTGATCGCCTGACTCAGCCGGGTCGCAACTTCGCGGTCAATCTGGTCTGGGACATCTGATCCTGCACGCTCACTGCGCGGCTTTTTATAGAGCCGCGCGGTGAGGTTTTTTTACGCTCAGGCGTCTTCTTGTTCGTCTCG
This sequence comes from Pseudomonas sp. BF-R-01, assembly GCF_019946615.1. Taxonomy (NCBI): domain Bacteria; kingdom Pseudomonadati; phylum Pseudomonadota; class Gammaproteobacteria; order Pseudomonadales; family Pseudomonadaceae; genus Pseudomonas; species Pseudomonas sp. BF-R-01. The sequence goes on along the minus strand of NZ_JAGYFX010000103.1, from coordinate 764 downwards.
TTACCAAGCGCCTCTTTTCTTCAAGGATTTCTCATGACTAACCAGGACACTGCTCAACGCCCGGCTTTGCGTTCGCAACGCTTGAACCAGATCACCCATGAGCCCCACACCAAACTCGATGCACTGGTCAAAGCCCACGCGCCGTTCGAAACCCAGGCCAATTTCGCCCGTTTCGTGGTGGCGCAATATCTGTTCCAGTCGGAGCTGGTGGCGCTGTACAACGATGCCGAACTGATCACCATCGTTCCCGATCTGGCGGCGCGCTGCCGTGCCGAGGCGGCCAAGGCTGACCTGGCCGATCTGGACACCGAAGTGCCGGCGCCTGTCGCGGGCGCAGTGAACACCCCGAGCAAAGCCGAAGCGCTGGGTTGGTTGTTTGTGTCCGAAGGCTCGAAGCTCGGTGCAGCGTTCCTGATCAAACGGGCTGTCGGCCTGGGCCTGAGCGAAACCTTCGGCGCCCGTCACCTCGGCGAACCGGCCGGTGGCCGCGCTGAAGGCTGGAAAAGCTTCGTCAAGACGCTGGACGGTCTGGAACTCACCGAGCAGGAAGAAGCCGAGCTGGATAAAGGCGCAATTAATGCGTTCAACCGCTTCACCGTGTTGCTGGAACACGCCTACGCCACCATCCCCGAACTCGCCTGATAACCCCGCCCTTGTAGGAGCGAGGCTTGCCCGCGAAGAACGATAACCGGTCTATCTGAAAAACCGCGGCGCATTCTTCGCGGGCAAGCCTCGCTCCTACAGGTCATAAATCGATCTTATGA
>NZ_JAGYFX010000102.1:0-20733 GCF_019946615.1 Pseudomonas sp. BF-R-01 | reverse complement strand
AGTCAGCATCGATGTTGACTGACATGGCCCCTTCGCGAGCAAGCTTCGCTCCTACATTAGATTTGTGTTGTTCCCATGTTTGGTCATTCACGCGCTGAATAGCAGACAAACCCCAATCCCCAGCTACTATTGTGCCCAGCTCCCCTATCTATAAGAGGCTGCGCACGATGAGTCTTTCCTCTTTCAAAATCGCACACAAACTGATCACCGGCGCAGCTGCCATCGAGCAACTGTCCGCCGAGCTCACGCGCCTGGACATCGACAACCCGTTGATCGTCACCGACGCCGCGCTGGTCAAATCCGGCACGGTGGAGCTGGCGCTCGCGCAGTTGGGGGACCGTAGCTACGAAATTTTCGACCGTGTACTGCCAGACCCGGAAATCGCCATCGTCGAAGACTGCATGCGCGTTTACCGCGAAGGCGGGCACGACGGGCTGATCGGCCTGGGCGGCGGCAGCGCGATCGACATCGCCAAAAGTGTTGCCGCGTATGCCGGTTATCACGGCGCGCTGGAGGATCTGTTCGGCATCGACCAGGTGCCGCGCAAGGGCCCGCCGCTGATCGCCATCCCGACGACCGCCGGCACCGGCTCGGAAGTGACCAACGTCGCGATCCTCTCCGACAAGGTCGCGCAACTGAAAAAGGGCATCATCAGCGACTATCTGTTGCCGGACGTGGCGCTGGTCAGCCCGCAAATGACCCTGACCTGCCCGCGCAGTGTCACCGCCGCCAGTGGCGTCGATGCGCTGGTGCACGCCATCGAATCCTATTTGTCCCTCAATGCTTCAGCGATCACCGACGCGCTGGCCATCGGCGCGATCAAGTTGATCACCCAGGCGTTACCCAAGGCCTACGCCAACCCCTCCAATCTGCAGGCGCGTGAAGACATGGCCACCGCCAGCCTGATGGCCGGCATGGCGTTCGGCAATGCCGGGGTCGGCGCGGTGCATGCGCTGGCGTATCCGCTGGGCGGGCGTTTCAACATCGCCCACGGCGTCAGCAACGCCTTGTTGCTGCCGTACGTCATGACCTGGAACAAGATGGCCTGCGTCGAGCGCATGCAGGATATTGCCGAAGCCATGGGCGTGAAGACCGCTCATCTGAGCGCCAATGACGCCGCGGACAAAGCCGTCGAGGCGATGACCGCGTTGTGCGCAGCGGTAGAAATCCCGTCGGGCCTGCGCAGTTTCGGTGTTCCAGAGGATGCGATTCCGGCCTTGGCCCTGGAAGCCGCGGGTATCGAGCGCCTGATGCGCAACAATCCACGCAAACTGAGTGCGATTGATATCGAGAAGATCTACCGCGCGGCCTACTGATCATCGTCCTTACGGTGCGCGCGTCAAAGCATGAGGTATACAATGCGCGCCATCGTGATTCTGCTCAGAAAAGGTGCGTCATGCAGCCCTTCGTAATTGCTCCGTCGATTCTCTCCGCCGACTTCGCCCGCCTGGGTGAAGAAGTGGACAAGGTTCTGGCCGCCGGCGCCGACTTCGTGCACTTCGATGTCATGGACAACCACTACGTGCCGAACCTGACCATCGGCCCGATGGTCTGTGCCGCGCTGCGCAAGTACGGCGTAACCGCGCCGATCGACGCGCACCTGATGGTCAGCCCGGTGGATCGCATCGTTGGCGACTTCATCGAGGCCGGCGCGACGTACATCACCTTCCACCCGGAAGCCACGCAGCACGTCGACCGTTCCCTGCAACTGATCCGCGAAGGCGGCTGCAAGTCGGGCCTGGTGTTCAACCCGGCGACCCCGCTGGACGTACTCAAGTACGTGATGGACAAGGTCGACATGATCCTGCTGATGAGCGTCAACCCGGGCTTCGGCGGGCAGAAGTTCATCCCCGGCACCCTCGACAAGCTGCGTGAGGCACGCGCATTGATCGATGCCTCGGGCCGTGACATCCGCCTGGAAATCGACGGCGGCGTGAACGTGAACAACATTCGTGAAATCGCGGGGGCTGGCGCCGATACCTTCGTGGCCGGCTCGGCGATCTTCAACGCGCCGAACTACCAGGAAGTCATCGAGAAGATGCGTTCCGAACTGGCGCTGGCCCGTCCATGAGTGGCTTTGAGCAGCTGTTCCCGGGGCGTCTGCCACGGCTGGTGATGTTCGATCTGGACGGCACGCTGGTCGATTCGGTCCCTGACCTCGCCGCGGCGGTGGATAACATGCTGCTCAAACTCGGGCGCCAGCCTGTCGGCATCGAATCGGTGCGTGACTGGGTCGGCAACGGCGTGCACATGCTGGTGCGCCGGGCCCTGGCCAATCACATCGACGCCGAAGGTGTCGATGATGTCGAGGCTGAACATGCCCTGGAATTGTTCAACGGCTTTTACGAGGACGGTCACGACCTGACGGTGGTTTACCCCGGCGTGCGTGACACCCTCAAGTGGCTGAACAAGCAAGGCGTAGAGATGGCGCTGATCACCAACAAGCCGGAGCGCTTCGTCGCACCGTTGCTGGATCAGATGAAAATCGGCCGCTATTTCAAATGGATCATCGGCGGCGATACCTTGCCGCAGAAGAAACCTGACCCGGCAGCGCTGTTTTTCGTGATGAAAATGGCCAACATCCCGGCGTCGCAATCGCTGTTTGTCGGCGATTCGCGCAGCGATGTGCTGGCGGCGAAAGCGGCGGGGGTCAAATGCGTGGCCCTCAGTTATGGCTATAACCACGGTCGGCCGATTGCCGAAGAGTCGCCGGCGCTGGTCATCGACGACCTGCGCAAGCTAATTCCCGGTTGCCTGGATCCGGCCGCTGAGATAACGTTGGCCGACGCTGTTCAACCCCCTTCTGGAAACGCCATCGTGGTGGTCACTCGCAAACTCTGGATGAAAGTCATCAAGGCCCTGGCCCGCTGGCGTTGGCGCGCCTGACTTGTTCCTGGCCGGTCTACCGGCGCGTTTGCATACCTGACTGTTAGCACCTCAAGCCACGAGGCTACCCCATGATCCGCGAAGAATTCCTGCGTTTGGCCGCTGCCGGCTATAACCGCATCCCGCTTGCCTGCGAAACCCTGGCCGATTTCGACACGCCGCTGTCGATCTACCTGAAACTGGCTGACGAGCCCAATTCCTACCTGCTCGAATCCGTGCAGGGCGGGGAGAAGTGGGGCCGTTACTCGATCATCGGCCTGCCGTGCCGCACCGTGCTGCGGGTTCATGACCATCACGTCAGCGTGACCCATGACGGCGTCGAGATCGAAAGCCATGAAGCGCAAGACCCGCTGGCGTTCGTCGAAGAATTCAAAGCCCGTTACAACGTACCGACCATTCCTGGTCTGCCACGCTTCAACGGCGGCCTGGTGGGTTACTTCGGTTACGACTGCGTGCGTTATGTGGAAAAGCGTCTGGGCAAGTGCCCGAACCCGGATCCGCTGGGCGTGCCGGACATTCTGCTGATGGTGTCCGATGCAGTGGTGGTGTTCGACAACCTCGCCGGCAAAATGCACGCGATTGTCCTGGCCGACCCGTCGCAGGACGATGCCTTCGAGCAAGGTCAGGCGCGCCTGCAAGAGCTGCTGGAAAAACTCCGCCAGCCAATCACCCCGCGCCGAGGCCTGGACTTCAGCAAGCAACAATCGGCTGACCCGGTGTTCCGCTCCAGTTTTACCCAGGACGATTACGAAAAAGCCGTAGACACCATCAAGGAATACATCCTGGCCGGTGACTGCATGCAGGTCGTGCCGTCCCAGCGCATGTCGATCGACTTCAAGGCGGCGCCGATTGATCTGTACCGGGCGCTGCGTTGCTTCAACCCGACGCCTTATATGTACTTCTTCAACTTCGGCGACTTCCACGTCGTCGGCAGTTCACCGGAAGTGCTGGTGCGGGTCGAAGACAATCTGATCACCGTTCGCCCGATTGCCGGCACCCGTCCGCGTGGGGCCAACGAAGAGGCAGACCTGGCGCTGGAGAAAGACCTGCTCTCCGACCACAAGGAAATCGCCGAACACCTGATGCTGATCGACCTGGGTCGTAACGACACCGGTCGCGTATCGGAAATCGGCTCGGTGAAGCTCACCGAGAAAATGGTTATCGAGCGTTACTCCAACGTGATGCACATTGTTTCCAACGTCACCGGGCAACTGAAAGCCGGGCTGACGGCAATGGACGCATTGCGGGCGATCCTGCCGGCGGGCACCTTGTCCGGCGCACCGAAAATTCGCGCGATGGAAATCATCGACGAACTGGAGCCGGTCAAGCGTGGCGTCTATGGCGGCGCGGTCGGATACTTTGCCTGGAACGGCAACATGGACACGGCGATTGCGATTCGCACCGCCGTGATCAAGAACGGCGAACTGCACGTGCAGGCCGGTGGCGGCATCGTTGCCGACTCGGTGCCGGCGCTGGAATGGGAAGAAACCCTGAACAAGCGTCGTGCCATGTTCCGCGCAGTCGCCCTGGCTGAACAAACCCCGGAAAGCTGACCGATGAACGTGACCCGTATGCCATGTCGCTTTGGCTGACAAAGCGCTGCGGGTCGCTCATTCGAAGGCAGCCTTTATAGTCCGTGAATTCAAGAGGTTCTCAAGCCATGTTGCTGATGATCGATAACTACGACTCTTTTACCTACAACGTTGTGCAATACCTAGGTGAGCTAGGCTCCCAGGTCAAAGTCGTGCGCAACGATGAACTGACCGTTGCCGAAATCGAAGCCCTCAACCCTGAGCGCATCGTTGTGTCGCCCGGTCCTTGCACGCCGACTGAAGCGGGCGTCTCGATTGACGTCATCAAGCATTTCGCCGGCAAACTGCCGATTCTCGGCGTGTGCCTGGGTCATCAATCCATCGGCCAGGCCTTCGGCGGCGATGTGGTTCGTGCCCGCCAGGTGATGCACGGCAAGACCAGCCCGGTGTTCCACGAAGACAAAGGTGTCTTCGAAGGCCTGAACCATCCGCTGACCGTCACGCGTTATCACTCGCTGATCGTCAAGCGCGAAACCTTGCCGGACTGCCTGGAGCTGACCGCCTGGACTCAGCTTGAAGACGGTTCGGTCGACGAGATCATGGGCCTGCGCCACAAGACGCTGAACATCGAAGGTGTGCAGTTCCACCCTGAGTCTATCCTGACCGAGCAGGGCCACGAGTTGTTCGCCAACTTCCTCAAACAAACCGGCGGCACGCGCTAAGGACTTCCCATGAATATCAAGACAGCCCTCAGCCGTATCGTCGATCAACTCGACCTCAGCACCGATGAAATGCGCGATGTGATGCGCGAGATCATGACCGGGCAATGCACGGACGCGCAGATCGGCGCGTTCATGATGGCCATGCGCATGAAGAGCGAAAGCATCGACGAGATCGTCGGCGCCGTGTCGGTCATGCGCGAGCTGGCGGACAAGGTCGAACTGAAGACCCTCGACGGCGTGGTTGATGTGGTCGGCACCGGCGGCGATGGTGCGAACATTTTCAACGTCTCGACGGCTTCGTCCTTTGTGGTGGCAGCCGCCGGTTGCACCGTGGCCAAGCACGGTAACCGTGCGGTCTCGGGTAAAAGCGGCAGCGCCGATCTGCTGGAGGCGGCGGGCATCTATCTGAACCTGACGCCGGTTCAGGTGGCGCGTTGCATCGACAACGTCGGCATCGGTTTCATGTTTGCCCAGACTCATCACAAAGCCATGAAATACGCCGCCGGCCCGCGCAAGGATCTTGGTCTGCGTACCCTGTTCAATATGCTCGGCCCGCTTACGAATCCGGCTGGCGTGAAACATCAGGTGGTGGGCGTGTTCAGCCAGGCGCTGTGCCGGCCATTGGCCGAAGTCTTGCAACGTCTGGGCAGCAAGCATGTGCTGGTGGTGAACTCGAAAGACGGCCTGGACGAATTCAGTCTGGCTGCGCCGACCTACGTGGCGGAATTGAAGAATGACCAGATCACCGAGTATTGGGTCGAGCCGGAAGATTTGGGCATGAAGAGCCAGAGTCTGCACGGCCTGGCGGTGGAAAGTCCGGCCGCTTCGCTTGAGCTGATTCGCGATGCCCTGGGCAAGCGCAAGACCGAGAGCGGTCAGAAAGCTGCCGAGATGATCGTGCTCAATGCCGGTGCTGCACTCTATGCCGCCGACCTGGCGACCAGTTTGAAAGAAGGCGTTGCCCTGGCGCACGATGCGCTGCACACAGGCCTCGCTCGGGAAAAACTTGAGGAGTTGGGTGCATTTACCGCGGTATTCAAAGTGGAGAATGAGGGATGAGTGTACCGACGGTTCTGGAAAACATTCTGGCGCGCAAAGTCCAGGAAGTCGCCGAGCGTAGCGCTCGTGTGAGCCTGGCCGAGCTGGAAAGTCTGGCCAAGGCGGCCGATGCACCCCGTGGTTTTGCCAAGGCATTGCTGGCGCAGGCCAAGCTGAAGCAGCCAGCGGTCATTGCTGAAATCAAGAAAGCTTCGCCGAGCAAAGGCGTGATTCGCGAGAACTTCGTTCCTGCCGATATCGCCAGGAGCTACGAGAAGGGCGGCGCGACCTGCCTGTCGGTGCTCACCGATATCGATTATTTCCAGGGCGCAGATGCATATCTGCAACAGGCCCGGGCGGCGTGCAAATTGCCGGTGATCCGCAAGGATTTCATGATCGATCCGTATCAGATCGTCGAAGCCCGTGCGTTGGGCGCGGACTGCGTGCTGTTGATCGTCTCCGCGCTGGACGACGTGAAAATGGCCGAGCTGGCAGCGGTGGCAAAAAGCGTTGGCCTCGACGTGCTGGTGGAAGTCCATGACGGTGACGAACTGGAGCGGGCCTTGAAAACCCTCGACACGCCGCTGGTCGGCGTGAACAACCGCAACCTGCACACCTTCGACGTCAGTCTGGAAACCACGCTGGATTTGTTGCCGCGGATTCCGCGTGACCGGTTGGTGATCACTGAAAGCGGCATCCTCAATCGGGCCGATGTCGAGCTGATGGAAATCAGCGACGTGTATGCGTTCCTGGTCGGCGAAGCGTTCATGCGCGCCGAAAGCCCGGGCACCGAGCTTCAGCGCCTGTTCTTCCCGGAGCGTGGCGTACCCGTCAGCGGTTCTACACTCGACTGATTACTGGCAGATCGAGTCGACCCCATCGCCGGCAAGCCGGTCTCGCTCCTACATTGGATCTATGGTGTTAGCAGATCCCTTGTGGGAGCGAGCCTGCTCGCGATGGCGGCATAAGACACACTTCAGACCTCAAGTCTTACGGAGCACCTTATGACCTCACCTGTCCCTCTGACCATCGAAGCCGGCCTGCAAGCCGAACAGGATTTGCTGGCGTCGGTCTGTGCAGGCGATTCAGAGTTTGGCCTGTTGTTCTGGCAGCCAAGCGATCGGGCTCTGGTCATGCCGCGCCGTTTGAATCGCCTGCCCGGTTTCGATCACGCTTGTGAAGTATCGGCGGCAGCCGGCTGGCCAGTCCTTTTGCGTGAAACCGGCGGCGAGCCCGTGCCGCAGTCGGCTTCAACCATCAACATCGCGTTGGTCTACGCGCCACCGCGTAGCGAGGGCGACCAGAACCGCATCGAAACCGCCTATCGCAGGCTCTGCGATCCGATCTGTCAGTTGCTGGATGAACTGGGTGGCGTTTCGTCCCTGGGCGAAATCGACGGTGCATTTTGCGATGGCCGTTTCAACGTCAATCTCGACGGTCGCAAGATGGTCGGCACCGCCCAGCGTTGGCGCCAGAGCAAGGGCGGCACGCGCCCGGTCGGGTTGGTGCACGGTGCGTTGTTGCTGGATAACGAGCGCGAATCAATGGTCGCGGCGGTCAATCGCTTCAATGAAGCGTGCGGCCTGGAGCAACGGGTCCGCGCCGAAAGCCACATCGCGCTCCATGAGAAGTTCGCCGCGCCTGACGCATTGGCACGGCTCGATGCACTCTATCGCCAGTTGCTGGCAGACATGTTCAAGGCTTAGCGCGTCCCGAAGACCACCATGGTCTTGCCTTTGACGTCCACCAGGTTGCGTTCTTCCAGATCTTTAAGAACGCGACCGACCATCTCCCGGGAACACCCGACAATCCGCCCGATTTCCTGACGGGTCACCTTGATCTGCATGCCATCGGGGTGGGTCATCGCATCGGGCTGTTTGCACAATTCCAGCAGGCAACGGGCAACGCGACCTGTCACGTCGAAGAATGCGAGGTCACCGACCTTGCGTGTGGTGTTGCGCAGGCGTTGTGCGATTTGTCCGCTAAGTACGTAAAGAATGTCCGGGTCTTGCTGGGACAGCTCGCGGAATTTGGCGTAGCTGATTTCAGCGACTTCGCACTCGATCTTGGCGCGCACCCAGGCGCTGCGTTCCTGTTCCAGACCGGCCTGTTCAAACAGACCCAACTCGCCGAAGAAGTCTCCGGAGTTCAGGTAGGCAATGATCATTTCACGGCCGTCGTCATCCTCGATCAGGATGGTGACCGAGCCTTTGATGATGAAGAACAGCGTCTCCGAGCGGTCGCCGGCGCAAATGATATTGCTCTTGGCCGCATAGCGACGGCGCTGGCAATGCATCAACAGTTTGTCGAGGTTCTTGATCTTGGGTGTAGGGGCAATAGCAACCATGGTTGTATCCCGGAAAGACTGCACGGTGTGTTTGGTTTTTTTATGAGGCACTGAGGTTGCTACAAAGCTGGCAATGCGCCAGCGAATTGGCGCCAGCTTAACAGACACTTCCTGCAATATTCGAGATTTTACCTACAAAGCAAAAGGTTCTGTCCTAGGACGGCGAGCGCTGTCAATCCAGGGCCCTGTGCTAAGCTGGCGACCCTTTTTTATACAGTGGAGTCTTGGCGATGAAGGCACGCATCCAATGGGCTGGCGAAGCCATGTTCCTCGGCGAATCCGGTAGCGGTCATGTCGTGGTCATGGACGGTCCGCCCGATGCCGGTGGTCGTAACCTGGGTGTCCGGCCGATGGAAATGCTCCTGCTGGGTGTCGGCGGTTGCAGCAATTTCGACGTGGTCAGCATTCTCAAGAAGTCCCGTCAGGCCGTCGAAAGCTGCGAAGCCTTCCTCGAAGCCGAGCGCGCGACCGAGGACCCGAAGGTCTTCACCAAGATCCACATGCACTTCGTGGTCAAGGGGCGCGGGCTGAAAGAAGCCCAGGTCAAGCGCGCCATCGAGCTGTCTGCCGAGAAGTATTGCTCGGCCTCGATCATGCTCGGCGCGGCGGGTGTCGCGATTACCCACGACTACGAAATCATCGAACTCGGTTGATTCGACATTCAACTATCATAAAAGCGGTGCAGACTCTGGCGATCCCAAGCTGACGTCTGCATAATGCGCCACTTTTTTCAGGGTAGTGGTCCGTCAACCGACAGACCGCTCGCCCGAACAGACAACCAAAATCGCCATCGCGAAGAGGTGTTAACCGTCCTACGCAGGTGCGTCGTACGCATCTGACGGGCATGCTTGATCACGCGGCCCGGGCCGCAATACATAGAGAGTTTTTAACGGTGAAAAGCAAACTCAAGCTCCACGGGTTCAATAACCTGACAAAGACCTTGAGCTTCAACATCTATGACATCTGCTACGCGGAAACCCCGCAAGACCAGCAGGCTTACGTCGAGTACATCAATGAAGAGTACAACGCGAAACGCCTGACGCAGATCCTCACGGAAGTTGTCGATATCATTGGTGCCAACATCCTGAACATTGCCAGTCAGGACTACGACCCACAAGGCGCCAGCGTCACGATTCTGATCTCTGAAGAGCCGGTGACTCCGACCGACAGCCAGATCGAAGAGTCTCCGGGCCCGTTGCCCGAAATCATCCTGGCCCACCTCGACAAGAGCCACATCACGGTGCACACCTACCCGGAAATCCATCCGGACGACGGTATTGCGACCTTCCGTGTGGACATTGACGTGTCGACCTGTGGCGTCATTTCACCGCTTAAAGCGCTCAACTTCCTGATTCACCAGTTCGATTCGGACATCGTGACCGTGGATTATCGTGTGCGCGGTTTCACCCGTGACGTCGAAGGCAACAAGCACTTCATCGATCACGAGATCAACTCGATCCAGAACTACCTGTCCGAAGACACCCGTGACGCGTACCAGATGACCGACGTGAACGTGTACCAGGAAAACCTGTTCCACACCAAAATGCTGTTGAAGAACTTCGAACTGGATAACTACCTGTTCGGCGACGCGACCAACAACCTGTCCCCTGAGCAACGCGCCCAAGTGACGGATCGTGTGAAACACGAAATGCTCGAAATCTTCTACGCGCGCAACATGCCGACCTAAGATTCTCGCGAGCACAAAAAAAGGCGACTCCCTCACGGCAGTCGCCTTTTTTATTACCGCAGATCCCATGTAGGAGCGAGGCTTGCCCGCGAAGAGGCCCTAACGAACAACATAATCGTCAGATTCTGTAGGTACTCTTGGTCATCACCTTGGCCATCAAGCTCATCCCGAACTTCACCGGCGCCGGAAAACGAAAGCCCCCAGCCTCCAGCGCACTTTCGGCATGTTGCTCTTCATCAACACGCATCTGCTCAAGAATCGCCCGGGACTTTTCGTCCTCGGCCGGCAGTTGCTCAAGGTGTTCGTTCAAGTGCTTGCACACCTGATGCTCGGTAGCCGCAACGAAACCCAGGCTGACCTTGTCGCTGATCAAGCCGGCCACCGCGCCAATCCCGAATGACATGCCGTAGAACAGCGGGTTGAGAATGCTGGTATGGCTGCCCAACTGCTTGATGCGTTGCTCGCACCAGACCAGATGGTCGATCTCTTCTTCGGCAGCATGTTCCATGGCGGCGCGCACCTGCGGCAGCTTGGCGGTCAGGGCCTGCCCTTGATACAGCGCCTGGGCGCAGACTTCGCCGGTATGGTTGATGCGCATCAGACCGGCGACGTGCCGGGTGTCTTCGTCGCTCATTTGCGTTTCCGGCTGCACGATCGCAGGGGACGGACGGTACGGCTGGCCGCTGAAGGGCAGCAGGGTACGCATCGCGGCATCGGCTTGCAGCAGAAGACGGTCAATGGGCGAGTAGTGACGTTGGGTAGTCATGCTGATCTCCGGGAGGAATCTCGGCGGCCAGTTTAACCCAATCGGCCGGGGAAGGTTTGCGCTGGGTCATTGCGACGCAGGCTGCAACTGTAGGAGCCGGCTTGCCGGCGATGGCGGTCTCGATGATGCCATCGCCGGCAAGCCGGGCTCCTACAAGGGCGGGGTATGGATCAACCCGGCGGCCAGTGCATCTGACGCTGACCCAGCACATGCATATGAATGTGGTAGACAGTTTGCCCACCTTCTTCATTGCAGTTCATGACAACGCGAAAACCTTTTTCGCAACCCAGTTCCAGTGCCAGGCGCTGGGCAGTGAACAGAATATGCCCGGCCAATGCCTTGTCGTCCTCGGTGAGGTCGTTCAAGGTGCGCACCGGTTTCTTCGGGATCACCAGAAAATGCACCGGTGCCTGTGGGGCGATGTCGTGGAAGGCCAGTACCTGGTCGTCCTCGTAAATGATCTTCGCCGGGATTTCCCGGTTGATGATCTTGGTGAATAGAGTATCCACAGCTGTTTTCTCCGTTGTTTGGGCTGGCCTGAGTGTACTCATGGGTGATCCCCGAGCCCAGCCTTTTGCCTTGAGGCCAGGTCAGCGCGGGCAATAGGCCTTGTTGACCATGCCTGTGATGGTCCTGATCAGCCAGCGTGAGCCGAGCCGTGGCAGGAAAGCGAACCAGCGGTTCAGCCGGCCCGGAATAATAATGGCGCGATTCTTATCCAGAGCCCGCACGGTATAGAGCGCGACTTCCTCGGGACTCATCAGCAGTTTGCTGTCGACCAGTTTGTCGCTGTTCAGTTGTGCGGTGCGGAAAAACGCGGTGCGGGTCGGGCCGGGGCAGAGTACGGAAACCTTGACTGCGCATTTCTTCAGCTCGACGCGCAGCCCTTCGGAAAAGTGCAGTACATAGGCTTTGCTGGCGTAGTAAGTGCTCATCCACGGGCCGGGATGGAACGCTGCAACCGAGGCGACGTTCAAGATCTGCCCACCGCCCTGCAAGGCCATGCTGTTGCCGATGGCATGGCACAGGCGAGTGAGGGCCAGAATGTTCACCTCGATCAGGTCTTGTTCGGTCATCCAGTCCTGCGCCAGAAATGGGCCGCAGGTGCCGATGCCGGCGCAGTTCACCAGCAAGTCGATCTGCCGGTCGCCTTCTTCCAGTTCCAGCAGAAACCCGGACAGGCGCAGCGGCTCGCCGAGGTCGCAGGCGCGGAACAACACCTCCACGCCAAAACGTTGGGTCAGTTCAATTGCAATACTTTCCAGCTGATCACGCTGTCGGGCCACCAGAATCAGGCTGCGGCCACGGCGGGCCAGCGCTTCGGCCATCGCCAGGCCGATGCCGCTGGAAGCGCCAGTGATCAGAGCGTAACGGGTCATGCAGTTCTCCATCGCAACAGCTCCGCGCCTGCGACGCAGGTGTCACGGGCGGGGAGCGCTGTTCATTCTTTCGCAGAGTCTACAGGGGCCGGGGCTTATTGGGCTTCCTCGTCTGCGCTATCCGGCACTTCTTCAGCCTCAGCGGCGGGCTCGACTTCCACTTCTTCGGTGGTTAGCGAGCTGCTGTCATAGCTGAGTCCGGCAGCGTCTTCGTACTCTTGCTGGATCGCACTGAAAGCGCCGGCCAATACACCGACAAAGACGAGGGCAATGAATACCACCCACAGCGAAGACAACACTTTGACTGCCGTGGTGTTTGGCGGTGGTGGTGGGCCGTAGCGATTGGCGATGGTGTTGCCCGGCACGCACATGAGCACAAACGGAAAGAAGCTGCCTATGAACGGCACTAGATTGAGCAGCCAGAGCCAGCCGGACCAGCCGATGTCGTGCAGGCGCTGAACGCTGATCTGAACGGTGACGACCGCGATGGCGATGCACAGGAGCACCACCACCAGGCCGCCGACAATCAGGCCTGCGGTCGAATCGCTGGCGATCAGGGCGATGGCGAAAATGGCGACGACCGACCCGACGCCGAGCATGACCAGCGTCGCCACCATGGTCCAGGCCAGATAGCGCAAACGGCCGATTCGCCCTTCGACGCCAAAAGGCTTGAGCGTGCCGAACGGCGGCAGGTTTTCGCCGACCCTGGCCTGAGGTGGTGCGTACGGCGACTCTGGTTCTGCGAACGCGGGTTTACTGCTGGCGGGGGCGTGGTGGTGAGCGTCGGCCAGGTTCAGTTCAATCGAGGGCTCGGCTTCGATGCGGGCTTCGATGCCGGTTTTCGTCAGCGCCTGAAGGTAGGTTTGCGCGTCAGTCTGCGACAGGCCTTGCTTGAGCGTAACAGGCTGTCCGTTGAACAGTCGTTCGACGGCTGCCACTTCGCTTTTGTACAACGCCGCCAGATTGAGTTTGGCGGTGGTGAGGTCGATCCCCGGCAGCAGAGCGCCGTCGAATACGATCTTGAAACGGTTGTCGCTCATTGCGAGGCATCCTTGTCGCGGGTGTTTGAATAGTTAGAGAGTTGCGAGCCCGGAGTGTAAGGCCAGTCGAGGATGACTGGCCAAATTTCCTGCTAACGCGGCCAGCGTTTCGGCAGTTGTGCTGCCAGCTCCAGCGCCTGGCGGTATTCAGCGTCCAGTCGTGCAACCAATTGATCCACGCTCGGTAAATCGTCTATCTCTCCGACGCCCTGGCCGGCGGACCACACGGTTTTCCAGGCCTTGGCTTCATCGCTCAATGGCTTGAGCTTGGAGCCGAAGTTGACCTCGCCTTTGTTTTGCAACGCCGCCATGTCGAAACCGGCCGCTTCCAGGCTTTGGCGCATGAAACTCGCCGGAACACCCGACACCGCCGGAGTATGAATGATGTCTGCCGCTCTGGATGTCAGCAGCATCTCCTTGTAGGCCTCAGGCGCATGGCTTTCGGTGGTGCCGATAAATCGCGTACCGAAGTAGGCCAGATCCGCACCGAGCAATTGTGCCGCGAGTATCTCGTGACCGTGATTGAGGCAGCCGGCCAGCAACAGCGTCTTGTCGAAGAACTGGCGGATTTCGGCAATCAGCGAAAACGGGCTCCAGGTACCCGCGTGTCCACCGGCGCCTGCGGCAACGGCGATCAAACCATCTACGCCAGCCTCCGCTGCTTTCTCTGCGTGGCGACGAGTCGTTACGTCATGGAATACCAGGCCGCCGTAGCCGTGGACTGCGTCGACCAGTTCTTTAACGGCGCCAAGGCTGGTGATCACGATCGGCACCTTGTGCTCGATGCAGATCTCCAGGTCTGCTTGCAGGCGCGGGTTGCTGTTGTGGACGATCAGGTTCACGGCGTAGGGCGCCGGTTTTTCCATTGTCGCCAACCCTGCTTCGATCTCTTCCAGCCAGGCCTTGAAGCCGCTGCTCTCACGCTGGTTCAGCGCGGGGAAGCTGCCGACCACGCCATTACGGCAGCAGGCGAGTACCAGTTGCGGGTTGGAAATCAGGAACATCGGCGCTGCCACCACGGGCAGACGCAAACGTTGTTCGAGCAAAGCGGGCAGCGACATTGGAAGTACCCCGGTGAGTGGTGCCGATTGAAGTTAGAACGGCCGAACGACGACCAGAATTACGATAGCCAGCAATATCAGAACCGGCACTTCATTGAACCAGCGATAAAAGACATGGCTGCGGGTGTTCTCGCCACGGGCAAATCGTTTCACCTGCGCGCCGCACATGTGGTGGTAGCCGATCAGGATCACCACCAGCGTCAATTTGGCGTGAATCCAGGCACCTTGGCTGAATATGCCCGGGTTCAGCCCGATCAGCGCAATGCCGAAAACCAGCGTGGCGATCATCGCCGGGCCCATGATACCGCGATACAGCTTGCGCTCCATCAGGCTGAAGCGTTCCTTGCTGACGGTGTCTTCGCTTTGGGCGTGATAGACGAACAGGCGCGGCAGGTAAAACAGGCCGGCAAACCAGCAGACCATGCTGATGATATGAAGCGCTTTGAGCCACAGATAAAGCATTTTTGGTTATTCCCAGGTTCACGGTAGCGAAGATAGTAGAGGGTAGAGCGTCCGCACGTCACCTTGACGGTTGTCGCAGGGCGATACGGGCCCTATTATCGACGGCTTTCCAGTGGGTTCGTTGAGGGCAGGTTTATGGTCAAGGTCGGTATCGTCGGCGGCACGGGTTACACCGGTGTCGAACTGCTGCGTCTGTTGGCACAGCATCCGCAGGCAGAAGTGGTAGTGATCACTTCCCGATCCGAGGCCGGTCTGGCCGTGGCTGATATGTATCCGAACCTGCGCGGTCATTACGATGGCCTGGCGTTCAGCGTTCCGGACATCAAGACCCTGGGCGCCTGCGACGTGGTGTTCTTCGCCACGCCTCACGGTGTTGCCCACGCGCTGGCCGGTGAACTGCTGGCGGCCGGAACCAAGGTCATCGACCTGTCCGCGGACTTCCGTCTGCAAGATGCCGATGAGTGGGCCAAGTGGTACGGCCAGCCGCACGGTGCGCCACAGCTGCTGGAAGAAGCGGTCTACGGCTTGCCGGAAGTCAATCGCGAACAGATCAAGCAGGCTCGCCTGATCGCCGTACCGGGTTGCTATCCAACGGCTACGCAATTGGGTTTCCTGCCATTGCTCGAAGCCGGTCTGGCCGATACCACGCGCTTGATCGCTGACTGCAAATCCGGCGTCAGCGGTGCCGGTCGTGGTGCTGCCGTAGGTTCGCTGTACTCCGAGACGTCGGAAAGCATGAAGGCCTACGCCGTGAAAGGTCACCGTCACTTGCCGGAAATTCGCCAGGGTCTGCGTCGTGCTGCAGGAAAGGATGTCGGCCTGACCTTCGTTCCGCACCTGACGCCGATGATTCGCGGCATTCACTCGACGCTCTACGCGACGGTCGTGGATCGTTCGGTGGATCTGCAGGCACTGTTTGAAAAGCGCTATGCCAACGAGCCGTTCGTTGATGTGATGCCAGCAGGCAGCCACCCGGAAACCCGCAGCGTGCGCGGCGCCAACGTCTGCCGTATCGCCGTGCATCGTCCGCAGGACGGTGACCTGGTGGTGGTGTTGTCGGTCATCGATAACCTGGTAAAAGGTGCGTCGGGTCAGGCGGTGCAGAACCTGAACATCCTGTTCGGTCTGGATGAGCGTCTGGGCTTGTCGCACGCTGGCATGTTGCCGTAAGGCTTTAGCCCGCTCAGCAAAAAGGCCCGTTGAACGGGCCTTTTTGCGTTTCGAACCGGCAATCGGGTTTATTGATATACCGTAACAATAGTTGACCGCTTTTCTAGGAGAAGCGGATAATGCGCGTCATCACGCATTATGGCGGCGTAACGCCGGGAGATAGTCAGCATGAGCGTCGAATCCTTCACCCCCACGGCTTTGCAATTTACCCACGGTGCCGCGCACAAGGTGAAGAGCCTGGTCGATGAAGAGGGGAATGATCGCTTGAAGCTGCGCGTATTCGTTACGGGCGGCGGTTGTTCAGGTTTTCAGTACGGCTTCACCTTCGATGAAGAAGTGGCCGATGACGACACCATCGTCGAGCGCGAGGGCGTAAGCCTGGTCGTCGATCCGATGAGCTTCCAGTACCTGGCAGGTGCCGAGGTGGATTATCAGGAGGGTCTGGAAGGTTCGCGTTTCGTGATCAAGAACCCGAACGCCAGCACCACGTGTGGTTGCGGCTCTTCGTTCTCGATCTGATCGCGATTCACCGCATTACAAACGCCGCATGGCCTCAGGGCTCTGCGGCGTTTTGCTGTTTGGCGTTCAGGCCGGGTAGATGGCGCCGAGTACGCGCAGGCCGCGAGCGCCGGTGACGCTTGGACGATTGGCCGCGATACCTTCCAGGCAGCAATGAGCGAGCCAGGCGAAGGCCATGGCTTCGACCCAGTCCGGGTCAACGCCATGAGTGGCGGTGCTGCTGACGTTCGCGTTTGGCAGCAGGGCGGCCAGGCGCTTCATCAGCGTGGCGTTGTGCGCACCGCCGCCGCAGACCAGCAACTCTCGGGTATCCGCCTGGGCGCTTTGCAATGATTCGACGATGGTCAGCGCGGTCAGCTCAAGCAGTGTTGCTTGCACGTCTTCGGCGGCGAAGGTCGGCAATTGCGAAAGATGCTGTGTCAGCCATGGCAGATTGAACACTTCACGGCCGGTGCTCTTCGGGCCTTTGGTCACGAAGAACGGATCACTGAGTAGCGCTTTCAACAGAACAGGTTCGACTTGGCCGCTGGCTGCCCATTGGCCGTCACGATCAAAGTTTTCGCCGCGTTGCTGATGAATCCACGCGTCCAGCAGTACGTTCCCGGGGCCGCAGTCGAAACCGGCTACGGGTTGGCCGGGTTCGATCAGGCTGAGGTTGCTGAAACCGCCGACGTTCAATACCGCGCGGTTGCCCGCTTGCTCTTCAAACAGCGCTTCGTGAAATGCTGGAACCAGTGGTGCGCCTTGTCCGCCGGCCGCAACGTCGCGACTGCGGAAGTCACTGACCACGGTGATGCCGGTCAATTCGGTCAGCAGGGCAGGGTTGCCGATCTGTACCGTGAAGCCGCGTGCCGGTTCGTGGCGAATGGTCTGGCCATGGCTGCCAATCGCGCGGATGTCTTCGGGTTTCAGGTTTTGTTGGTCAAGAAGGGTGCGAATGCCCTGCGCCGCCAGAGTCACCCAGTTTTGCTGGGCGATGGCGGAGCGGGCAATCTCGTCCGGGCCGCTGGCGCACAAGCCAAGCAGCTCGGTGCGCAGGGAATCAGGCATGGGAATGTAGTGCGTGGCGACCAGTCTGATCGCCGGGTTCAACTCAACCAGCGCGATGTCCAGGCCATCGAGACTGGTTCCGGACATCACACCTATATAGCGCGTCATGGCTTAGCGCTTGCTCGAAGCCAGTTGGGTGGATTTTTCTTGATCCATACGCGCCATCAGAGGCTGACTCTGCGCGAGGAAACGTGCCCGTTCTGCTTTGGAAATTGGATCGGCCATCGCCACTTTTTGACCTAGTGGATCGACGTGCACACCATTGACCTGGAACTCGTAGTGCAGATGCGGTCCGGTGGACAGGCCGGTAGTGCCGATATAGCCAATCACTTGACCCTGCTTGACGGAGCTGCCGGTCTGCACACCTTTCGCAAAGCCCTGCATATGGCCGTACAGCGTGCGATAAGTGTTGCCGTGCTGGATGATCACGGTATTGCCATAACCGCCGCGACGGCCGGCCAACAACACCTTGCCATCACCGGCCGCCTTGATTGGCGTACCGCGCGGAGCTGCGTAGTCGACGCCTTTGTGAGCGCGGATCTTGTTCAGGATCGGGTGTTTGCGGCCCATGGAGAATTTCGAGCTGATGCGGGCAAAGTCTACCGGGGTGCGGATAAACGCCTTGCGCATGCTGTTGCCGTCAGCAGTGTAGTAGCTGCTGTTGCCTTGTTTGTTGGTGTAACGCACGGCGGTGTAGGTCTTGCCGCGGTTGGTGAAGCGTGCGGAAAGGATCGGGCCATTGCCGACAGCCTTGCCGTTGACGACTTTCTGTTCGTAGATCACGTCGAACTCGTCACCCTGGCGAATATCCTGGGCGAAGTCGACGTCATAGCCAAACACGCTGGCCATGTCCATGGTCAGGCTATGGGACAGGCCGGCGCGCGCGGCGGACTGCGACAACGAGCTGTTGATCACGCCGTGAACGTAAGCGGAGCGCACGGTAGGCTTGGCGGTGATACGGTTGAACACATAACCCTTGTCATTCTTGGTCAGGGTGATGCTTTCGAGGTCGCTGACCTTGCTGTGCAGGTTGGTCAGCTGGCCTTCGGGGTTCAGTTCGAATTCGAGTTTCTGGCCATGTTTGAGTTGGCTGAATTGCTTGGCCTGCTTGTCGCTGGCCAATACTTCATGCACCGAAGTGGCCGGAAGGCCGACTTTCTCGAACAGCGTGGAGAGCGTATCGCCTTTGGCGACGATCACTTCCCTGTGATTGGGACCCTTCTTTTCTTCGACAACCGGCGCGGGTTTGGCCTGGGCAGTTTCCTGGGACTCTTCGGCGCTGTCTTCGATCTGCGCAAAAGGGGAAGTTGCCGGCTCATTTGTGGCTTGGGCGACGTCGGCAGCGTCTTGATCTTGTGTCAGTTGTTCAGCAGGGCTTTCCAGTTCAAGACTCAGTGTCGTCTTTTTGGCTTCTACATCACTGGAAGGAAATACCAGAAGCGCCAGGCTCAGAAGGGCGGCGATACCACTTGCTGCGAGCAGGTGGGTCTTCGGGTAAAGCGGAGGCGCTTTAGACGATTCTTTGGTCATAGGTAATTTTGACTTTGAAAAAGATGAATTGGAAAAGATGAATGACATGATGAAGATGAAATAACTGTATAAAATATAACCAAATCATCTCTGAAGCAAGTCCGTGGTCACTCTGTCAGCGGATTGGCGTCATTGCGCCGGCCAAACTTTGTATTTGACGCGTGATCTTGTATGGTTGGTTCCCTTTGAATTCGAGCCTTGCGGGTCTGTTATGAAGTCGGTTGAAGAGCAGCTAGCGCTGATCAAACGTGGTGCAGAAGAACTGTTGGTCGAGTCCGAGCTGATCGAAAAGCTCAAGCGTGGCCAGCCGCTACGTATTAAGGCAGGCTTCGATCCGACCGCGCCGGATTTGCATCTGGGTCACACGGTGCTTATTAATAAGCTGCGCCAGTTCCAGGAACTGGGGCATCAGGTGATCTTCCTTATAGGTGACTTCACCGGGATGATCGGTGATCCGAGCGGCAAGAGCGCTACGCGTCCGCCGCTAACCCGTGAGCAGGTTCTCGAGAATGCCGAGACCTACAAGACCCAGGTTTTCAAGATTCTTGATCCGGCCAAAACCGAGGTGGCGTTCAACTCCACCTGGATGGATCAGATGGGGCCGGCCGACTTCATTCGCCTGACTTCGCAGTACACCGTTGCTCGCATGCTCGAGCGCGACGATTTCGACAAGCGCTACACGACCAATCAGCCAATCGCCATCCATGAGTTCCTCTATCCGCTGGTTCAGGGTTACGACTCGGTCGCCTTGCGCGCGGATGTCGAGCTGGGCGGTACCGATCAGAAGTTCAACCTGTTGATGGGGCGTGAGCTGCAGCGCGGTTATGGTCAGGATCCTCAGTGCATTCTGACCATGCCGTTGCTTGAAGGTCTGGATGGCGTGAAGAAGATGTCCAAGTCCTTGGGCAACTACGTCGGTATTCAGGAGGCGCCGGGAGTGATGTACAGCAAGCTGGTTTCGATTCCGGATGCGCTGATGTGGCGTTACTTCGAATTGCTCAGCTTCCGTTCCATGGATGAGATCAATGCGTTCCGCGCCGATGTCGAGGCGGGTGCCAATCCGCGCGACATCAAGATCAAGCTGGCCGAAGAGATCGTTGCGCGCTTCCATGGTGAAGAGGCTGCGGCCAATGCTCACCGTGCAGCGGGCAATCGTATGAAGGATGGCGAGCTGCCGGACGATTTGCCGGAAATCGAATTGACCGCTACTGAAGATATGCCGATCGCTGCTGTCCTTAATAAGGCAGGCCTGGTGAAGAACTCGGCGGTAGCGCGTGATCTGCTGAATTCCGGCGGTGTACGTATAGATGGTGAGGTTGTGGATCGCACCTTTATATACGTGCTGGGCGCGACCCATGTTTGCCAGGCTGGCAAGAAGGCATTTGCGCGTATTTCGCTCAAATCCGAATAAAGCTGGAATTAGGGGTTGACGGCAGATTCTGGAAGTCTATAATTCGCCCCACTTCCGGCGCAGTCGAAACGAAAAACTCCTTGGTAAACAAAGAGTTACGCAGTTTTCGACAGCGAGTTGCTTCAGGTCATCG
>NZ_JAGYFX010000101.1:0-21413 GCF_019946615.1 Pseudomonas sp. BF-R-01 | reverse complement strand
GCTGGCGATTGCGGTCAATCAGTCGACATCGATGTTGAATGCCAGATCGCAATCGCCAGCAAGCCGGCTCCTACAAGGGACCATGCTCGGGCTTGTGTTGGTTCTCATTATCATCTAATAATAAATCTCATTACCGAATGAGCCCCGGATCATGAGTTCTGCCTTGCACGAGCAGCCTTACCTCGAAAGCTGGCGCTGGATGAGTCGCCAGATCCGTTGCGGGATGGACCCTGACGAGCCGCGCCTGATCGACCACTACCTGGCCGAAGGCAGGTATCTGGCGTGTTGCACGGCGACTTCACCCTGGACCATCGCTGAAACCTCTTTCCGTTTATTGCTCGACACCGCCGCAGACGTCGCGCTGCCCTGGCACTGGCGAACCTATTGCCTGGACCAGGCATGGCGCCCGTTGCGCGAACTCGAACGCCTCTCTCTGTGCAAATGCCGCCTCAAGCGCTGGCAAAGCTACACCTGGCAACTGGCGACCTGCGAGTTGCAGCCTTCGATTCCTCTCATAGAACTGGTGCAAGGATTTTCTGATGACCAAGACACGTATTGAGCGCGACAGCATGGGCGAGCTTCAGGTCCCGGTGGACGCCCTCTACGGCGCACAGACCCAGCGTGCGGTGAATAACTTCCCGATCAGCGGCAAGCCGATGCCCGTGCAGTTCATCCGTGCGCTGATCCTGGCCAAGGCCGCTGCCGCTCGGGCCAATATCGAACTCAAGCAGATCAGCGAATCCCAGGGCAATGCCATCGTCGAAGCGGCGTTGGGTTTGCTCAAGGACGACTTCATGCAGCACTTCCCGGTGGATATCTTTCAGACCGGTTCCGGCACCAGTTCCAACATGAACGCCAACGAAGTGATTGCCACGGTGGCGAGCCGACTGCTTGGCGAGCCGGTGAACCCCAACGATCACGTCAATTGCGGGCAGAGCAGCAACGACATCATCCCGACCACCATCCACGTCAGCGCTGCGCTGGCATTGCATGAGCAATTGCTGCCGGCATTGGTGCGCTTGGTGCAGGTGATCGAGCAAAAGGCCGAGGAGGTTCACCACCACGTCAAAACCGGTCGCACTCACTTGATGGATGCGATGCCGGTGCGCATGAGCCAGGTGCTCAACGGTTGGGCGCAACAGCTCAAAGCCAACATCGGCCATCTGCAGGATCTGCTGCCGAGCCTGCAATCCCTGGCTCAGGGTGGCACGGCGGTGGGCACCGGTATCAATGCGCACCCTGAATTTGCCGGGCTTTTCAGCCAGCAGTTGAGCAAGTTGACTCAGGTGCAATTCACGCCGGGGACAGATCTGTTTGCACTGATCGGCTCTCAGGACACCGCCGTTGCGGTCTCCGGGCAGCTGAAAACCACCGCTGTCTCGCTGATGAAAATCGCCAACGACCTGCGCTGGATGAACTCCGGCCCGCTGGCCGGCCTTGGTGAAATTGAACTCGAAGCCTTGCAGCCGGGCTCGTCGATCATGCCCGGCAAGGTCAACCCGGTGATCCCGGAAGCCACCGCGATGGTCGCCGCTCAGGTGATCGGCAATGACACGGTAATCACCATCGCCGGGCAGTCGGGCAATTTCGAGCTGAACGTGATGCTGCCGATCATCGCCCAGAACTTGCTGAGCAGCATCGAATTGCTGGCCAACTCCAGCCACCTCTTGGGTGAAAAGGCTATCGCCAGTTTCAAGGTCAACGAAGCCAGGCTCAAGGAAGCGCTGTCGCGCAACCCGATTCTGGTCACGGCACTCAACCCGATCATTGGTTACCAAAAAGCTGCGGAGATCGCCAAGAAGGCTTATCAGCAAGGCCGGCCGGTGATCGATGTCGCTCTGGAGCACACCGAACTGTCGCGCAGCCAACTGGAAGAGTTGCTCAATCCGGAAAAGCTCACCGCAGGCGGCGTGTAATCACCGCAACCGCTTTGGAGGCTCACCATGGAGCACTGGAAACGCACGATCGAAAGGGCAAACCGTTGTTTCATGCTGGGCGAATACGTCGATGCCCGCGAGGCTTACTTGCAGGCATTGGCCCTGGCCCAGGTGTTATTCGAGCGCTGGGCGGATGCCGACGAAGCGGTGGCGGCCTGCGTCATTTCCCATCACAACCTCGCGGAGCTGCATTTGCGTCTGAACCAGCCGGAGGAGAGCGCCGAATACCTGTGCGCCATCCACCAGCGCTTGTTGAAGACCATGCAGGACCCGCGACTGGCGCCGGCATTGCGTGAAGCCGCACTGCGTCAGAGCAGCAAAACCTACGTCGAACTGCTGAATTTCATCAGCGAGCATGGCGAATACCCGCGCACTCATCGTTTGCTGCACGTCGATGCCGCGTCGCCCCCTGCGCCTCTACATCATGGAGTCCACTGAAATGGCTTTTAGCTTGCCTGCCTTGCCGTACGCCTACGATGCCCTGGAACCGCACATCGATGCGCAGACCATGGAAATCCACTACACCAAGCATCACCAGACTTACATCAATAACCTCAACGCGGCTGTCGAAGGCACCGAGTTCGCCGAGTGGCCGGTGGAAAAACTGGTGGCAGCAGTCCAGCAACTGCCGGAAAAGCTCCGCGCGGCGGTGATCAATCAGGGCGGCGGTCACGCCAACCACTCGCTGTTCTGGGAAGTGATGGTGCCCAACGGCGGCGGTCAGCCGGACGGTGAATTGGCCAAGGCCATCGAAGAGCAGTTGGGCGGCCTCGACCGTTTCAAGGAGGCCTTCACCAAAGCCGCGCTGACCCGTTTCGGCAGTGGCTGGGCCTGGCTGAGTGTGACGCCGCAAAAGACGCTGGTCGTTGAAAGCAGCGGCAACCAGGACAGTCCCTTGATGAACGGCAATACGCCGATTCTGGGGCTGGATGTCTGGGAGCATGCCTATTACCTGCAGTATCAAAACCGCCGGCCGGAATACATCAACGCTTTTTACAACGTGATCAATTGGCCCGAAGTCGCTGCGCGCTATCAGGCTGCACTGGTTTAAGTCTTCTATAAAAACAATCCTGGGCGGGCTATGGGCACTGAAACACTGGCGATCGGAAGTGGACGAATGTTTCGTTACGCGTTTGGGTCGCTGTTACTACTGGCGGGCATGAGCCTGTTGGTTGCGCATGGGCTCGCGTGGCTGGATCTTGAGCCGAAACTGCTGCGTGCGTTGCAGGGCGGGGCCATTTGCGCCTTGGGCACAGCCTTGGGCGCGGTGCCGGTGCTGGTGATTCGACGCATGCCCCAGGCGGTCAGCGATACGCTGCTCGGCTTCGGTGCCGGGGTGATGCTCGCGGCGACGGCGTTTTCGCTGATCGTGCCAGGCATTGCCGCCGCTGAAAGCCTGGGGCTGACACCTTGGGCGGCCAGCGGTCTGATCAGTTTCGGCATCATGCTTGGCGCATTCGGGCTGTATCTGGTGGATCGAAAGGTTTCCGGCGCCTCGCCGGAAATGCTCGTCGGCACGCTGGAGCGGCCGGTCATTGCGCCACGGATCTGGTTGTTCGTGTTTGCCATCATTGCCCACAACATTCCCGAAGGCATGGCGGTCGGTGTCTCGGCGGGTGGCGGCATGCCCGACTCCGACAGCCTGGCCATGGGCATCGCCTTGCAGGATGTGCCGGAAGGATTGGTCATTGCGTTGGTGTTGGCCGGGGCAGGGATGTTGCGGGTCAAGGCGTTCCTGATCGGGGCGGCATCAGGCTTGGTCGAGCCGGTCTTCGCACTGTTGTGCGCCTGGCTGGTGAGCCTGGCCGAATTGCTGTTGCCGTTGGGCCTGGCGCTCGCGGCCGGGGCCATGTTGCTGGTGGTCACGCACGAAGTCATCCCCGAGTCGCGACGCCATGGTCACGACAAGCTGGCCAGTCTTGGGCTGCTGATCGGGTTTTGTTTGATGATGGTGATGGATACAGCGCTCGCCTAGGCGAGCGTTATTCGCCTTCGTCGAAGTAACGGTTGATCAAGTCTGTCAGCGCATCCAGCGCTCTTTGCTCGTCTTCGCCTTCGGTGCTGATGTAGATTTTGGTGCCTTTGCCCGCAGCGAGCATCATCATTGCCATGATGCTTTTGCCGTCGACCGTTGATTCCGGCGTTCGTCCGACTCTGATCGTGCAGTCTTTGAACTCGCCGGCAACACCAACGAATTTGGCGGAAGCACGGGCATGCAGACCCAGCTTGTTGATGATTTCGATTTCCAGAGCAGGCATCGCGATGTGAATCCTTTAGCTGAGGTCGCGGTGGCGGACCTGGACGTTCTTCAGGGTTTTTTGCAGGGCCTGACCCAGACGTTCGGTCAGATAGACGGAGCGGTGATGCCCGCCGGTGCAGCCGATGGCAATGGTGACATAAGCGCGGTTGCTGGCGGCAAAGCGCGGCAGCCATTTGAGCAGGTACGTGGAAATGTCCTGGAACATCTCTTCGACGTCCGGCTGGGCGGCCAGGTACGTGGCAACCGGTTCATCAAGCCCGGACTGATCGCGTAGCTCGGGCTTCCAATAGGGGTTCGGCAGGCAGCGCACGTCGAACACCAGATCGGCGTCCACCGGCATGCCGCGCTTGAATCCGAACGACTCCACCAAAAACGCAGTACCGGGTTCCGGCTGGTTCAGCAGGCGCAACTTGATGGTATCGCGCAGCTGGTACAGGTTCAGGTTGGTGGTGATGACCTTGAGATCGGCGAGGTCGGCAATCGGCCCGAGCAGGCTGGTTTCGTCGTTGATCGCCTCGGCCAGCGAGCGGTTGGCGCTGCTCAGCGGGTGACGACGGCGAGTTTCCGAAAAACGCTTCAGCAAGGTTTCTTCGTCGGCGTCCAGGTACAGGACGTCGCACTGGATATGCCGGCTGCGAACTTCTTCGAGCAGTTCCGGAAACCGGCTCAGGTGGCTCGGCAGGTTGCGCGCATCAATAGAGACGGCAACCAGCGGCTGTGGCAGTTCGGTGTGGACCAGCGCGCGTTCGGCCAGTTCCGGCAACAACCCGGCGGGCAGGTTGTCGATGCAGTAATAGCCGTTGTCCTCGAGAACATCGAGCGCGGTGCTTTTACCTGAGCCGGAACGGCCACTGACGATGATCAAGCGCATGATTAGTGCCCGTTTTGCTCGTCCAGGACAACCTGATACAAGGCTTCATTGCTCGGGGCGCTACGCAGGCGATCGCGGACTTCCTTGCGATCGAGCATGCTGGCGATCTGGCGGAGCAATTCAAGGTGCGCATCGGTAGCGGCTTCGGGGACCAGCAAGACGAACAGCAGGTCAACCGGAGCACCGTCGATGGCGTCGAAATCGATGGGGGCGTCCAGGTGCATCAAGGCGCTGATGGGCGAGGTGCAACCTTTCAGCCGGCAGTGAGGGATAGCGATGCCGTTGCCAAAACCGGTCGAGCCGAGTTTTTCACGGGCAATCAACGCCTCGAAGACATCTTGCATCTCCAGATCCGGCACTTCCCGGGCGATCAGGTTGGCAATTTGCTCGAGGGCTTTCTTTTTGCTGCCGCCCGGCACGTTCACGAGGGAACGGCCGGGGGTCAGGATGCTTTCAAGTCGGATCATGGGTTGGGAGTGTTAACGACCGGTCGCGCCCTGGAGGAGGCTCTGGGTCTTTTCCTTATGCTTTTTGAGTTGTTTATCCAGCTTGTCGGTCAATGCGTCGATCGCCGCGTACATATCGGTATGCTCCGCGTTGGCGACCACTTCATTGCCGGGAATATGCAGCGTGGCTTCGATTTTCTGCTTCAGCTTTTCGACCGTCATCGTGACCTGCACGTTGGTGATCTTGTCGAAATGCCTCTCTAACCGTTCGAGTTTTTCGCCGATGTAGGTGCGAAGAGGTTCGGTCACTTCCAGTTGGTGTCCACTGATGTTGACTTGCATACAGCTTCTCCTTCGTTGCCAGTGCATAAAGCGGTAGACCAGATGATCTACCACTGGAACGCTGTGGCGTGGCTCTACATCAACCGCTTGCGTTCGCTCGAAGGCGCGATCCCGAGGGATTCGCGGTACTTGGCGACGGTGCGGCGAGCCACCTGAATGCCTTGTGCCTCCAGTAAACCAGCGATCTTGCTGTCACTCAACGGCTTTTTCTGATTTTCCGCGGCAACCAGTTTTTTGATGATCGCGCGGATCGCCGTGGACGAGCATTCACCGCCTTCGGAGGTGCTGACGTGGCTGGAGAAAAAGTATTTCAGCTCATATATGCCCCGGGGGGTATGCATGAATTTTTGTGTGGTTACGCGGGAAATCGTCGACTCGTGCATGCCCACCGCTTCGGCGATGTCATGCAGCACCAGCGGTTTCATCGCTTCGTCGCCGTATTCCAGAAAACCGCGCTGATGCTCGACGATCTGGGTGGCAACTTTCATCAGGGTTTCGTTGCGGCTTTGCAGGCTCTTGATGAACCAGCGGGCCTCTTGCAACTGATTGCGCATGAAGGTGTTGTCGGCACTGGTGTCGGCGCGGCGCACAAAACCGGCGTATTGGGCGTTGACCCGCAGCCGTGGCACCGATTCCTGGTTCAGCTCGACCAGCCAGCGCTCGTTGTCCTTGCGCACGATCACGTCGGGGACGACGTACTCGGCTTCGCTGGATTCGATCTGCGAGCCAGGGCGCGGGTTGAGGCTCTGAACCAGTTCGATCACCTGGCGCAGTTCATCTTCCTTGAGCTTCATGCGGCGCATCAGCTGGCTGTAGTCGCGGCTGCCGAGCAGGTCGATGTAATCGGTGACCAGACGCTTGGCCTCGGCCAGCCAAGGTGTCTTGGCAGGGAGTTGGCGCAATTGCAGCAGCAGGCATTCACCCAGGTTGCGGGCGCCGATGCCGGCGGGTTCGAATTGCTGGATGCGATGCAGGACGGCTTCGATCTCGTCCAGTTCGATGTCGAGTTCCGGATCGAAGGCTTCGAGGATTTCCTCGAGGGTTTCGTCCAGGTAACCCTGATTGTTGATGCAGTCGATCAGGGTCACGGCGATCAGGCGATCGGTGTCGGACATCGGCGCCAGGTTCAGTTGCCACAACAGGTGGCTTTGCAGGCTCTCACCGGCTGATGTACGGGTGGTGAAATCCCACTCGTCGTCATCGTTGCTCGGCAGGCTGCTGGCGCTGGTCTGGTAGACGTCTTCCCAGGCGGTGTCTACGGGCAGTTCGTTGGGAATGCGCTCGTTCCAGTCACCTTCCTCGAGGTTGTCCACCGTCGGGGCGGTTTCCTGATAGGAGGGTTCTGAAACGTCGGCGTTGGGTTGCTGTTCGGCTTTGTCGGCCAAGGGGTCGGCGTTATCGAAGTCGTCGCCTTCTTCCTGGCGTTCGAGCATCGGATTGGACTCCAGGGCCTCCTGGATTTCCTGTTGCAGGTCCAGGGTCGACAATTGGAGCAGGCGGATGGCCTGTTGCAGCTGCGGTGTCATCGTCAGCTGCTGGCCCATTCTCAAGACTAGCGATGGTTTCATGGCAGGGGCTAAACACCTTATTCGCCGGCGCACATGCGCCATCCACTACAGGGCGCCGAAGCGCCAAACATAAGCAAATTATATGCCCGAAACCGTAGCGTTTGCCTAGAGCGCTGTAACAATAAAAAAGTATTGATTTTTTATCGAGACAAGCGCTCGGGCAGCCAGCCAGACACCTTAGTGCTTACAGGCGGAACTCATGGCCCAGATAGACTTCTTTCACGAGGTCGTTGGCCAGGATGGTGGCCGAATCACCTTCGGCGATCAGTTGGCCATCGTTGACGATGTAGGCGGTTTCGCAGATATCCAGCGTCTCACGGACGTTGTGGTCGGTGATCAGCACGCCAATGCCCTTGGCCTTGAGGTGGTAGATGATCTGTTTGATGTCGCCCACCGAAATCGGGTCCACGCCGGCGAACGGTTCGTCGAGGAGGATGAATTTCGGGTTGGTGGCCAGTGCCCGGGCGATTTCCACGCGGCGGCGCTCGCCACCGGACAGGCTCATGCCGAGGCTGTCGCGGATGTGGCTGATGTGGAATTCCTGCAGCAGGCTTTCCAGTTCCTTGCGGCGATCGGCCTTGTCGAGTTCCTTGCGGGTCTCAAGGATCGCCATGATGTTGTCGGCGACCGAGAGTTTGCGGAAGATCGACGCTTCTTGCGGAAGATAGCCGATACCGGCCTTCGCACGACCGTGCATCGGCTGGTGGCTGACGTCCAGATCATCGATCAGTACGCGACCCTGATCCGCCTGAACCAGACCGACAATCATGTAGAAGCAGGTGGTTTTACCGGCGCCGTTAGGGCCAAGCAGGCCGACGATCTGACCGCTGTCGATGGACAGGCTGACGTCGCGCACGACCTGACGGCTCTTGTAGCTCTTGGCCAAATGCTGAGCTTTCAGAGTTGCCATTACGGGGCCTTTTGCTCGTCGGTTTTCTTTTTCGGCTGGATAACCATGTCGATACGCGGACGCGACTCGGTCACGTTGGTGCCCGTGGCACGGCCTGCGCTGGCAAGCTTTTTGTTGGTGTCGTAGACGATTTTCTCGCCTTGGGTGACGTTACCGTCCTTATCGACAACTTTGGCGCGATCGATCAGCACGACGCGGTCTTGCGAGGCGTGGTACTGGATGGTGACGCCCCAGCCCTGAACCGGCTTGGTGTCGCCCGCCGTTTGCAGTTGTTCGAAATAGGCAAGGTTGCCCACCGAAGTCACCACGTCGATGTCGCCCGCAGGGGTGCGGGTCATGGTCACAGTATTGCCTTTAACGATCATCGAACCTTGGGTGATGATCACGTCACCTTTATAGGTGGCAATACCGTTCTTGTCGTCCAGTTGGGCGTCGTCGGCCTGGATGCGGATCGGCTGCTGTTGATCGTTCGGCAGAGCCCAGGCGCTCACGCTTCCCAGTGCTGCGCTCAGACCGAGCAAAATAGGGAGAGTTTTAACGAGCCTCATACTGTCCTCTTACGTTCGATAGCAGGTGTATCCTGCTTTCTTTCAAATACGCTTTCATTCCCTTGCCAGTCGATACACCGCCAGCGCCGTCGATTCTAACGGGTTGCTCGGTCTGCGCATATTGCTGTTGCGGGAACACGGTCATACGGGTGGTGGTAATCAGGGTCTTGCGGTTTTTCTCGTCGAAACGCGTGATGCGCACCGAGTCGATCAGTTCGACCTGGGTGCCGTCCGGGTTGACCTCGCCGTGTTCGCTCTGGACGTGCCAAGGGAACTGGGTGCCGCGGAACAGGTTCAGGTCCGGGTTGGTCAGCAGCGTCACTTCGGTCGCCTTCAGGTGTTCAACCTTGTCGGACGTCATTTCGTATTGCAGTTTGCCATCCGGCAGGAACTGGACGCTGTGCGCGTTGATCGCGTAGTAGTCGATTTCGCTTTCATCGACCTTTGCCACAGGCTTGTCGAGGAAGCGCTCCGGGCTGATGTTCCAGTAGCCGACCGCAGCAAATATCGCTGCGATGCAACCGAACATCAGGATGTTGCGAAATTTCTTGCTCAGCATAGTTGGCTCACAGGTACGCGGCGTTGGCCGCATCGAGGCGGCCCTGGGCGCGCAGGATCAATTCGCAGAATTCGCGAGCGGCACCCTCGCCACCACGGGCCTGGGTGATGCCGTGGGCGTGTTCACGCACGAAGCTGGCGGCATTGGCCACCGCCATGCCCAGGCCAACGCGGCGGATCACCGGCAGGTCTGGCAGGTCGTCGCCGAGGTAGGCGACTTGTTCATAGCTTAGATTGAGCTGTGCGAGAAGCTCGTCAAGCACCACCAGTTTATCTTCACGGCCCTGATAAAGGTGGGGAATACCGAGGTTCTTCGCCCGTCGCTCGACCACCGGGGTCTTGCGGCCGCTGATGATAGCCGTCTGCACGCCCGCTGCCATCAACATCTTGATGCCCTGGCCGTCGAGCGTATTGAATGTCTTGAATTCGCTGCCGTCTTCAAGGAAGTACAGGCGTCCGTCAGTCAGGACGCCGTCGACGTCGAATACCGCCAGTTTGATCTGTTTGCCGCGTTGCAGCAGGTCCGTGCTCATTACATTACTCCCGCACGCAGCAAATCGTGCATGTTCAAGGCGCCGACCGGGCGGTCTTCGCTATCGACCACGACCAGCGCGTTGATTTTATGGTCTTCCATGATTTTCAGGGCCTCGGCCGCGAGCATCTCGGCGCGGGCGGTCTTGCCGTGAGCGGTCATGACCTGGTCGATCGTCGCGCTGTGGATGTCGATGCTGCGATCCAGGGTGCGGCGCAAATCGCCGTCGGTGAAGATCCCGGCGAGTTTGCCGTCGGCTTCCAGGATCACGGTCATGCCCAGACCCTTGCGGGTCATTTCCATCAGCGCGTCCTTGAGCAAGGTGCCGCGCTGGACTTGCGGCAGCTCCTGCCCGGCGTGCATGACGTTTTCCACTTTCAACAGCAGGCGTCGGCCCAGCGCGCCACCCGGGTGGGAAAAGGCGAAGTCTTCAGCAGTAAAGCCGCGGGCTTCCAGCAGCGCAACGGCCAGGGCGTCGCCCATGACCAGAGCCGCGGTGGTCGACGATGTCGGCGCCAGGTTCAGCGGGCAGGCTTCGTGCTCGACGTGCACGTTGAGGTTGACCTCGGCGGCCTTGGCCAGCGGTGAGTCGGGGTTGCCGGTCACGCTGATCAGTTTGATGCCCAGGCGTTTGATCAGCGGCAGCAGGGTCACGATTTCGTTGGTGGAACCGGAGTTCGACAGGGCCAGGATGATGTCGTCGCGGGTGATCATGCCCATGTCGCCGTGACTGGCTTCGGCCGGGTGCACGAAAAACGCCGTGGTGCCGGTGCTGGCCAGGGTGGCCGCGATCTTGTTGCCGATGTGCCCTGATTTGCCCATGCCGACCACGACTACGCGGCCTTTGCTGGCCAGAATCATCTCGCAAGCGCGTACGAAATCTGCGTCGATGTGGGGCAGCAAGCCTTCTACGGCTTCCAGTTCGAGGCGGATGGTGCGTTGTGCTGATTGAATCAGGTCGCTGGATTGGCTCATGTCAGAAATCGTATAGCCTGATGAAAAGGCGGCGATTATAGCGGTAATGATCGAAACCCTCACGCAAGTTCGTCGCGCTTTGTCATTCCCTGTTACCGAAACCCTCCGAGTGAAAGCTTTTTGCCTGTCATGTTGCTGAACATGGCCCGGCTTGGCGCTTGGGCGCTTGGCCTTTGCAGTGATATAGTTCGCCGCCAGTTCGGCCTGCCCGGGAGGTATGTGCTTTCGTCAGAAAGTCAGGCGTCCGAGTGAGAGGCTGCATCGCAAGGAGTTTAGATGAGTGCCGATAACGCCTACGCGGTCGAGCTGAAGGGACTGACCTTCAAGCGCGGTTCGCGCAGCATTTTCAATAACGTCGATATCCGTATTCCACGCGGCAAGGTCACCGGCATCATGGGGCCTTCCGGGTGTGGCAAGACCACATTGCTGCGTTTGATGGGCGCACAGCTGCGTCCCACCAAGGGCGAAGTCTGGGTCAACGGTCAAAACCTGCCAAAGCTGTCGCGCAGCGATTTGTTCGACGCTCGCAAGCACATGGGCGTGCTGTTTCAGAGCGGCGCACTGTTTACCGATCTCGATGTGTTCGAGAACGTCGCCTTT
This sequence comes from Pseudomonas sp. BF-R-01, assembly GCF_019946615.1. Classification (NCBI taxonomy): domain Bacteria; kingdom Pseudomonadati; phylum Pseudomonadota; class Gammaproteobacteria; order Pseudomonadales; family Pseudomonadaceae; genus Pseudomonas; species Pseudomonas sp. BF-R-01. The sequence continues at coordinate 9,866 of NZ_JAGYFX010000101.1, read as the reverse complement.
CCGCTTCGCGTTCATACCGAGCTTCCGGAAGAAATGATCCGGGACATCGTCCTGCTCAAATTACAGGCCGTGGGCCTGCGTGGCGCCATCGACCTGATGCCCGAGGAGCTGTCCGGCGGCATGAAGCGTCGTGTGGCGCTGGCCCGGGCAATTGCTCTCGATCCGCAGATTCTCATGTATGACGAACCCTTCGTCGGTCAGGACCCGATCGCCATGGGCGTCCTGGTGCGCCTGATCCGCCTGCTCAACGACGCGCTGGGCATCACCAGCATCGTGGTCTCCCACGACCTGGCCGAGACGGCGAGCATCGCCGACTACATCTATGTGGTGGGCGAAGGCCAGGTGTTGGGGCAGGGCACGCCCGAGGAGCTGATGAACTCGCAGGAGCCGCGAATTCGCCAATTCATGACCGGCGAACCCGACGGCCCGGTGGCATACCACTTTCCAGCGACGGATTACCGCGCAGATCTTCTGGGGAAGCGTTGATGCGCAAGATTTCACTATTGGAGCGCGTGCGCCGGTTCGGCCACTCCGGCATCGATGTGCTGGCGGTGTTCGGCCGTTCGACGATCTTCCTGTTTCATGCCTTGCTCGGCCGTGGCGGTATCGGCGGCGGGTTCGGGCTGCTGATCAAGCAATTGCATTCGGTGGGCGTGATGTCCCTGGTGATCATCGTGGTCTCCGGGGTGTTCATCGGCATGGTGCTGGCACTGCAGGGGTTCAACATCCTGTCCAGCTATGGTTCGGAGCAGGCGGTCGGGCAGATGGTTGCGCTGACGTTGCTGCGTGAACTGGGCCCCGTGGTCACGGCGTTGTTGTTCGCCGGGCGCGCCGGTTCGGCCCTGACGGCTGAAATCGGCAACATGAAGTCCACCGAGCAGTTGTCCAGTCTGGAAATGATTGGTGTCGACCCGCTCAAGTACATCATTGCCCCGCGCCTGTGGGCCGGCTTCATTTCCCTGCCGGTGCTGGCGATGATTTTCAGCGTGGTGGGTATCTGGGGCGGTTCGTGGGTGGCCGTCGACTGGCTGGGTGTCTATGAAGGTTCCTACTGGTCGAACATGCAAAACAGCGTGACCTTTGCCGACGATGTGCTGAACGGCATCATCAAAAGCATTGTCTTCGCTTTTGTCGTGACCTGGATCGCCGTATTCCAAGGCTATGACTGTGAGCCCACATCCGAGGGGATCAGTCGTGCCACTACCAAGACCGTTGTGTACGCCTCGTTGGCGGTACTCGGCCTGGACTTTATTCTGACCGCCTTGATGTTTGGAGATTTCTGATGCAAAACCGCACCCTGGAAATCGGTGTCGGCCTTTTCTTGCTGGCTGGCATCCTGGCTTTGCTGTTGCTGGCGTTGCGGGTGAGTGGCCTGTCCCCGAGCGCAACCAACGATACTTATAAACTTTATGCGTATTTCGACAATATCGCCGGTTTGACGGTCAGAGCTAAAGTGACCATGGCCGGTGTGACCATCGGCAAGGTCACGGCGATCGATCTGGACCGCGACAGTTTCACCGGTCGAGTGACGATGCAGCTGGAAAAGCGCGTAGATAACCTGCCGAATGACTCCACTGCATCTATCCTGACTGCTGGCCTGTTGGGCGAGAAGTACATCGGTATCAGCGTGGGCGGCGAAGAAGCCCTGCTCAAGGATGGTGGAACCATCCATGACACCCAGTCGTCGCTGGTGCTCGAGGACCTGATCGGTAAATTCCTGCTCAATACCGTTAGCAAAGACGCCAAATGAGGAGCTTTTGAATGATCTCTACCTTGCGACGTGGCCTGTTGGTATTACTCGCGGCCCTGCCGTTGATGGCTAACGCCGTGGCGGCGCCTTCCGCGCACGAACTGGTACAAGACACCACGACCCGGTTGCTGGCGGATCTGTCGGCCAACAAAGAGAAGTACAAACAGGACCCGCAGGACTTTTACACGGCGCTGAACACCATCGTCGGGCCTGTGGTGGATGCCGAGGGTATTTCCAAGAGCATCATGACGGTCAAATATTCGCGCAAGGCCACGCCGGCGCAAATGAAGACCTTTGAAGAAAACTTCAAGAAAGGCCTGTTCCAGTTCTATGGTAACGCCTTGCTCGAGTACAACAACCAGGGCATCGTCGTCGACCCTGCCAAGGATGAGTCGGGAGACCGCACCAGCGTTGGCATGACGGTCAAAGGCAGCAACGGCGCGATCTATCCTGTGTCCTACACGCTCGAGAAGATCAACGGCGAGTGGAAGCTGCGTAACGTGATCATCAACGGCATCAACATCGGCAAACTGTTCCGCGATCAGTTCGCCGATGCGATGCAGCGCAATGGCAACGACCTGGACAAGACCATCAATGGTTGGGCCGGTGAAGTCGCCAAGGCCAAGGAAGCCAGCCAGAAGCAATCCACCGAGCAGCAGACCCAATGAGTGTATCGGCCATTCGCATGAATGAATCCGGTGAGCTGATGCTCAGCGGCATGCTGGACTACCTCACTGGCCCGGGCCTGCGCAAGCAGGGCCAGGCGCTGATCAAGGCCAGCAAGGCCCCCGCACTGGTGGTGGACTGTTCGGCGGTGTTGAAATCCAGCAGCGTCGGCTTGTCGTTGCTGCTGTGTTTCATGCGGGATGCGCACGAGGCCGGCAAGTCGCTGAGCATTCGCGCGATGCCCGAAGACATGCGCGAAATCGCTCAGGTCAGCGAAATGACCGAGCTGTTGGCGCATCCCTAACCGCATCGACAGAGAAGCCCCCCGTCAGAGTCCTGCTTCGCGGGGTTCGCAGGCGCGGGGCTTTTTTGTATGATGTCCGACCCGCGCGCACAGGGCGCCGATTGAGGTTGAGCATGCAGGCCGTAGAAGTGAAGAGCTTCCTTGAAGGAAAGCTGCCAAACACGCAGGTGGAAGTTGAAGGCGAAGGCTGCAACTTTCAGCTGAATGTGATTAGCGATGAACTGGCGGCGTTGAGCCCGGTGAAGCGTCAGCAGCAGGTCTATGCCCATTTGAACCCATGGATCACCGATGGCAGCATCCATGCGGTCACTATGAAATTTTTCAGCAGCGCGGCCTGGGCCGAGCGCACCTGAGCCCAAGGGCGTCGAGATTCTTATGGATAAATTGATTATTACCGGTGGCGCTCGTCTTGATGGCGAGATCCGCATTTCCGGGGCAAAGAACTCTGCCCTGCCGATCCTGGCTGCAACTTTGCTGTGCGATGGCCCGGTTACCGTTGCCAACCTGCCGCACCTGCACGACATCACCACCATGATCGAGCTGTTCGGTCGCATGGGCATCGAGCCGGTGATCGACGAGAAACTCAGCGTCGAAATCGACCCGCGCACCATCAAGACCCTGATCGCTCCGTACGAACTGGTTAAAACCATGCGTGCGTCGATCCTGGTACTGGGCCCGATGGTTGCCCGTTTCGGTGAAGCCGAAGTCGCACTGCCTGGCGGTTGCGCCATCGGTTCGCGTCCGGTGGACCTGCACATCCGTGGTCTTGAAGCCATGGGCGCGGTCATCGACGTCGAAGGCGGCTACATCAAGGCCAAGGCGCCTGAAGGCGGCCTGCGTGGCGCGCACTTCTTCTTCGACACCGTCAGTGTGACCGGTACCGAAAACATCATGATGGCCGCTGCCCTGGCCAAGGGCCGCAGCGTGCTGGCCAACGCCGCGCGCGAGCCTGAAGTGGTCGACCTGGCGAACTTCCTGATCGCCATGGGTGCCAAGATCTCTGGCGCCGGCACCGACACCATCACCATCGATGGCGTCGAGCGTCTGCACACCACCACTTACAAAGTGATGCCGGACCGTATCGAAACCGGTACCTACCTGGTTGCCGCCGCCGTGACCGGCGGTCGTGTGAAGGTCAAGGACACCGATCCGACCATCCTCGAAGCCGTCCTGGAAAAACTCCGTGAGTCGGGTGCCGAAATCAACTGCGGCGAAGACTGGATCGAGCTGAACATGCACGGCAAGCGGCCAAAAGCCGTCAACGTGCGCACCGCTCCATACCCGGCGTTCCCGACTGACATGCAGGCGCAGTTCATCTCGCTCAACGCCATTGCCGAAGGCACCGGTGCCGTGATCGAGACGATCTTCGAAAACCGCTTCATGCACGTTTACGAACTGCACCGCATGGGCGCCAAGATCCAGGTCGAAGGCAACACCGCCATTGTCACCGGTACCGAGAAGCTGAAAGGCGCGCCAGTGATGGCCACCGACCTGCGTGCTTCGGCCAGCCTGGTGATCTCGGCGTTGATCGCTGAAGGCGACACCCTGATCGACCGCATCTACCACATCGACCGTGGTTATGAGTGCATCGAAGAGAAACTGCAGATGCTCGGCGCCAAGATCCGCCGCGTACCGGGCTAGTTTTTTGCTGCATGGGCATAAGGATGTGCCCGTTGAATTCGTTTCAAGTCGAGGGTACTTCACCCACGATGTGTGTCCGGCGCCGTTTGTGATCGGGCACGTACCTTGATAAGGACTGACGTTTCCCATGTTGACCATCGCACTGTCCAAGGGCCGCATCCTTGACGACACCCTGCCGCTTCTGGCTGAAGCGGGCATCGTGCCGACCGAGAATCCGGACAAGAGCCGCAAGCTGATCATCCCCACGACCCAGGAAGATGTACGCCTGCTGATCGTGCGCGCCACCGATGTGCCGACCTATGTCGAGCATGGTGCCGCTGACCTGGGCGTCGCCGGTAAAGATGTGTTGATGGAATATGGCGGCCAGGGCTTGTACGAGCCACTGGACCTGCGCATCGCCCTCTGCAAGCTGATGACCGCTGGCCGTGTCGGCGACGTCGAGCCCAAGGGCCGTTTGCGGGTGGCGACCAAGTTCGTCAACGTTGCCAAGCGTTACTACGCCGAACAGGGTCGTCAGGTCGACATCATCAAGCTGTACGGCTCGATGGAACTGGCGCCGCTGATCGGTCTGGCGGACAAGATCATCGACGTGGTCGACACCGGCAACACCCTGCGCGCCAATGGCCTGGAACCCCAGGATTTCATTGCCGACATCAGCTCCCGGCTGATCGTCAACAAAGCTTCGATGAAAATGCAGCACGCCCGTATCCAGGCGTTGATCGACACCCTGCGCAAGGCAGTGGAGTCTCGACACCGCGGCTGATTCACCTGCGCGACCTTGAGTCGCGCCCGTCTATCCGCCTCATAGCCAGAATCTCAGGTGCCCAAGCGGAAACGACTGCTAAGTTAGGGCGCCTGAGTTTTTGCCATTCCTATGAGGCTCTCGCTATGACCGCACCGACTGCAATTCGCCGACTCAACGCTGCTGACCCGGATTTCGCACATCATCTGGATCATCTGCTGAGCTGGGAAAGTGTGTCTGACGACTCGGTCAATCAGCGGGTGCTGGACATCATCAAGGCCGTGCGCGAGCGTGGCGATGCGGCGCTGGTGGAATTCACCCAGAAGTTCGACGGCCTGGAAGTCGCCTCGATGGCCGACCTGATCCTGCCGCGCGAGCGCCTGGAACTGGCCCTGACCCGCATCACCGTGCCGCAGCGTGAAGCGCTGGAAAAAGCCGCGGCCCGTGTGCGCAGCTACCACGAAAAGCAGAAACAGGATTCCTGGAGCTACACCGAGGCCGATGGCACGGTGCTGGGCCAGAAGGTCACGCCGCTGGATCGCGCCGGTCTTTATGTCCCGGGCGGCAAAGCGTCGTACCCGTCGTCCGTACTGATGAACGCGATCCCGGCCAAAGTGGCGGGCGTGACCGAAGTGGTCATGGTGGTACCGACCCCGCGCGGTGAAATCAACGAGCTGGTATTGGCCGCAGCGTGCATCGCGGGTGTCGACCGTGTCTTCACCATCGGTGGCGCCCAAGCCGTTGCCGCGTTGGCTTATGGCACCGAAAGCGTGCCGAAGGTCGACAAGGTGGTCGGCCCGGGCAACATCTATGTCGCCACCGCCAAGCGTCACGTGTTCGGCCAGGTCGGCATCGACATGATCGCCGGCCCGTCGGAAATCCTCGTTGTGTGCGACGGCCAAACCGATCCGGACTGGATCGCCATGGACCTGTTCTCCCAGGCCGAGCACGACGAAGACGCCCAGGCGATTCTGGTCAGCCCGGACGCCGGGTTCCTCGACAAGGTCGCCGCCAGCATCGCCAAACTGTTGCCGACCATGGAACGCGCCGAGATCATCGAAACCTCGATCAATGGCCGTGGGGCGCTGATCCAGGTTCGTGATATGGAGCAAGCCATCGAAGTGGCCAACCGCATCGCACCGGAGCACCTGGAGTTGTCGGTCGCCGATCCACAAGCGTGGTTGCCTCAGATCCGTCACGCCGGCGCAATCTTCATGGGCCGTCACACCTCCGAAGCCTTGGGCGACTATTGCGCCGGCCCGAACCACGTGCTGCCGACCTCCGGCACTGCTCGTTTCTCGTCGCCGCTGGGCGTGTACGACTTCCAGAAACGCTCGTCGATCATCTTCTGCTCTGAGCAGGGTGCGTCGGAACTGGGCAAGACCGCTTCCGTGCTGGCCCGTGGCGAGTCGCTGACCGCCCACGCCCGCAGCGCCGAATACCGCATCATCGACGACAAGCAGGGGAACTGAGATGAGTAAATTCTGGAGCCCGTTCGTCAAGAACCTGGTGCCTTACGTGCCGGGCGAGCAGCCGAAACTGGCGAAACTGGTGAAGCTCAACACCAACGAAAACCCGTACGGCCCATCGCCAAAAGCCCTGGCGGCGATGCAGACCGAGCTCAACGACAACCTGCGTTTGTACCCGGACCCGAACAGCGACCTGTTGAAGAACGCTGTCGCCAAGTACTACGGCGTGCAAAGCAATCAGGTGTTCCTCGGCAACGGTTCCGATGAAGTCCTGGCGCACATTTTTCACGGTTTGCTGCAACACGATCAGCCGGTGCTGTTCCCGGACATCAGCTACAGCTTCTACCCGGTCTACTGCGGGTTGTATGGCATCACGTTCGACGCGGTGCCGCTGGACGAACAGTTCCAGATCAACCCGGCGGATTACGCCAAACCGAACGGCGGGATCATCTTCCCGAACCCGAACGCCCCGACCGGTTGCCTGCTGGCGCTGGACGCGGTTGAGCAAATCCTCAAGGCCAGCCCGGATTCGGTGGTCGTGGTGGATGAGGCTTACATCGACTTCGGTGGCGAGACGGCGATCAGCCTGGTGGACCGTTATCCGAATTTGCTGGTGACTCAGACGTTGTCCAAGTCCCGTTCCCTGGCCGGCCTGCGGGTCGGTCTGGCGGTGGGGCATCCGGACCTGATCGAGGCGCTGGAGCGGATCAAGAACAGCTTCAACTCTTACCCGCTGGACCGCCTGGCGAACGTCGGTGCAGCCGCCGCATTCGAAGACCGCGAATACTTCGACAAGACCTGTGGGTTGGTGATCGAGAATCGCGAGAAGGTCGTTGCGCAACTGCAAGCCAAGGGCTTTGAAGTGCTGCCGTCAGCGGCGAACTTTATCTTTGCCCGGCATCCGCAGCACGATGCGGCGGGGCTGGCGGCGAAGTTGCGCGAGCAGGGCGTGATCGTCCGGCACTTCAAGCAGGAGCGCATTGCGCAGTTCCTGCGGATTTCGATTGGCACGCCTGAACAGAATCAGGCTCTGATCGACGGCCTCGGCGACCTCTAAACACCCCACAACCCCTGTAGGAGCGAGGCTTGCCCGCGAAGAACGATGACACGGTGTATCAAGTACACCGCGTCATCGTTCTTCGCGGGCAAGTCGGATCGCCGCACCGCTCGCTCCTACAGGGATCGTGTGGTGAGTGCTTACTGCTCTTCTTTCTCTTTGACCGGCGCCGGTGGCGGGCGCAAGCCGATTTCAGCGGTGAGCTTCAGTTCCTTGCCGTTGCGCATCACCTGAACCGTGACTTTGTCGGTCGGTTTGATCCGCGCGACCTGGTTCATCGAGCGGCGACCATCACCGGCCGGTTCGCCGTCGATGGTGAGAATCACGTCACCCAATTGCAGGCCAGCCTTCTGCGCAGGGCCGTCACGGAAAATCCCCGCGACCACAATGCCCGGACGTCCCGATAGGCCATACGACTCCGCCAGCTCCTGGCTCAACGGCTGCACTTCGATACCGAGCCAGCCGCGAATCACCTGGCCGTGTTCGATGATCGACTTCATCACTTCCATCGCCAGTTTGACCGGGATCGCGAAACCGATGCCTTGCGAACCGCCGGACTTGGAGAAGATCGCCGTGTTGATCCCGGTCAGGTTGCCATTGGCATCCACCAGCGCACCGCCGGAGTTGCCGGGGTTGATCGCGGCGTCGGTCTGGATGAAATCTTCGTAGTTGTTCAGGCCCAGCTGGTTACGGCCGGTGGCGCTGATGATGCCCATGGTCACGGTCTGGCCGACGCCGAACGGGTTGCCGATGGCGAGGGCGACGTCGCCGATGCGGATGTTGTCGGAGCGGCCGACGGTGATCGACGGCAGGTTTTTCAGATCGATCTTCAGGACCGCGAGGTCGGTTTCCGGGTCGCTGCCGATGACGCGGGCCAGGGTTTCACGCCCGTCCTTCAGCGCGACGACAATCTGGTCGGCGCCGCTGGTCACGTGGTTGTTGGTCAGCAGGTAGCCTTCCGGGCTCATGATCACGCCGGAGCCGAGGCTCGATTCCATGCGTTTCTGCTTGGGCGCGTTGTCGCCGAAGAAGCGGCGGAACTGCGGGTCTTCGAACAGCGGATGGTTCGGCTTGTTGATGACTTTGGTGGTGTACAGGTTCACCACCGACGGCGCAGCGGTGGTGACGGCGTCGGCATAGGACACCGGCCCCTGTTGCATGGTGGTGGTTTGCGGGGCTTGTTGCAGGTTGACGTCGAGGCTTGGAAGCCCGACCCACTGCGGGTAACGCTGGATGATCAATAGAGCGATAAGCACGCCGGCCAACAGCGGCCAGCCGGAAAAACGCAGCGCCTTGAGCATTAAGCACGTCCTGAGAGGTTGCAGGCGGTTAGAGACCGCCCATAATGTCGCGCATTATACGAGGCCGCGCGCGCCTCTGAACGGGATATTTAGGAGTCTTTTATGGCCGTCGCCCTGAGCACCCTGGTCGAAGAAGCCGACCGTTATCTGAACAGTGCAAAGATTGCCGATTATTGCCCCAACGGGTTACAGGTCGAAGGGCGGCCGCAGGTGATGCGCATCGTCAGTGGCGTCACGGCCAGTCAGGCGTTGCTGGATGCCGCCGTCGAAGCGCAGGCCGATCTGGTGCTGGTGCATCACGGTTACTTCTGGAAGGGCGAGAACCCGTGCATCACCGGCATGAAGCAGCGTCGGTTGAAAACCCTGCTCAAGCACGACATCAGCCTGCTGTCCTATCACTTGCCGCTGGACCTGCACCCGGAAGTCGGTAACAACGTGCAGCTCGCCCGTCAGTTGGACATCACCGTCGAAGGGCCGCTGGACCCGGATAACCTGAAGATTGTCGGTCTGGTCGGCTCGTTGAACGAACCGGTGACGCCGCGTGATTTCGCTCGCCGCGTGCAGGAAGTCATGGGGCGCGAGCCGCTGCTGATTGAAGGCAGCGAGATGATTCGTCGGGTCGGCTGGTGCACTGGTGGCGGCCAGGGGTATATCGATCAGGCGGTCTTGGCGGGCGTCGATCTGTACCTCAGCGGTGAGGCGTCCGAGCAAACCTTCCACAGCGCCCGGGAAAACGACATCAGCTTCATCGCCGCCGGTCACCACGCCACCGAGCGTTATGGTGTGCAGGCGCTGGGGGATTACCTGGCGCGACGGTTTGCGCTGGAGCACATCTTCATCGATTGCCCGAATCCGATCTAATTTCATGTAGGAGCGAGGCTTGCCCGCGAAAAACGATAACGCGGTTTAACTTATGGACCGCGTTATCGTTTTTCG